>NZ_BAAANN010000025.1:0-142314 GCF_039529815.1 Amycolatopsis minnesotensis
CGGGATCGTGCGGGTGCTGGAGAAGATCCCGGCCACGGTCTCGGTGGAGGATCGGGAGTTCGCTGAGCGGTCCCTGGTCGGCCTGGCGCGTCATGCGAGTATCGGGGAGATCGGCACACTGGGCAAGGAAATCCTCGGCCGTCTCGACCCCGACGGCACCGAACCCCGCGACACCCCCGAACCGAAACGTGCCCTGCACATCCACCAGCGCAAAGACGGTTCGGCGAAGTTCGACGGCTACCTCGACCCGATCTCCGCCGCCAAAACCCTCGCCCTGCTCGACCCACTCGCCCAGACCCAGCCGGATGACCCTTCCGACAACCCGCTGCTGCGGGGGCGGGCGGAACGGTACGGGGACGCGTTCATGGAGATAGTCGCCCTCGCCGCGAGTCACCCGGAGTCTCCGAACCGCAGCGGTGGTCGAGCGGATCTGATCGTGACGATCCCCTTGGCTGACCTGAAGAGGGAGCTGGGCGCGGCGTGTCTGGACATGGTCACCGACATCACCGCCAGCGAAGCCCGCATCCTCGCCTGCGACTGCAAGGTCATTCCCGCCATCCTTGATGGTGCGGGGCAGCCGTTGGAGATGGGGCGGGCCAGGCGCCTGGTGACCGAGGCGATGCGGCTCATGCTCGCCGTCCGCGATCGCGGGTGCTGCTTTCCCGGGTGTTCGCGCAGGCCGCGTCATTGCGAGGCGCATCACGTGCTGCCCTGGTACGCCGGAGGCAAGACTGACCTGGGTAATCTCACGCTGCTGTGCTCCCGGCATCATCGCCTGCTGCACACCAGCGACTGGACACTCCGCATGGTCAACGGCCAACCCGAGTTCACCCCACCAGCGTTCGTCGACCCGTGGCGAAGACCCCGAACGAACCGCCCCACCGCTCAACCCCGCGCCGCCTGAGGCCCGAGGCCGCCACCGGCGGCCACTACGTCCACCGCGGACCGAGCGACGAAACCCCGGTCCTTCAGCCACCCCCCGGCGAAGGACAACACAAACACGCCCACCATCCGAATTCGCAGGTACCGAATGGTCCCGCCACCATCGCACAGCCGCGCGACTGGCCGGTCGCGCGCGGACCGCAGAGCCAGTCGGGCGCCACCGCGAGGGTGACTACCTTGATCCTGGCGGAGCACCAGAATCACCCGCCGCATCCCGCCGGTCCTTGTAGCCCGGCGGTTCGTGCCCACGGCGGATTTGCTGAACAGAACCTGGTTCTTCAGCCCTCCTCGGCGAAGAGCGGCACGAACACGCCCGCCATCCGAACCCGGCAGGCACCGAACCGCCCAGCGCCACCACCGCTCAGCCGCGGGCCACCGGACGACGGCCCGTAGCGTGCCGGTGACAGCGCCAGTCGGGTACGGCTGCCAAGGTGACCGCCTTGTCCGTTCCGTGGGGAACTGCCGCTGGTGACCAGCGACGCGACCGGCACCGAGGAGCGGCAGTTTCACTCGGCGCGCCGAAGGTGTGCCTGAAACTCTCACCGTGCCCACCAAACACGATCCACCGGCGGATTGGAAGCTACCCGGCGTCGAGGAAGCTGCGCGCCGCAGTCGAGAACGCTGTCCCGCGCAGTGCGCCGCCGTGGTCGCCGGGGACCAGGACCAGGTCGCTGCCCGGCACCATGGCGGCGAGTCGTTCGATGCCTTGGCTGACCGGGTCGTCTTGGCCCGCGACGAATCTCGTCGGCACGGTGAGCTGGCCGGGTGACGGTGTGAACGGTTCTCGCCGCAGGCCTTCGATGCAGCGGCCGAGTGCGGCGGCGTCCCGGCCGGGACCGGTGATCAGGCGGGCGATCATCGCGGTGAGCGGGTCACCGGGAAGTTTGCCGCCCGAGGCGAAGGCCATCGCGGCGTCGACGTCGACCGCGGCGAACGGCTCGATCGGGCTGATCCCGCCGAGCACCATTCGCCGTACCGGCGCCACCGCGGGTAGCTCCCAGGCGAGGCGGGCGCCGAGAGAGTAGGCGATCACGTCTACTTCGGACAGACCGTCGACGGCATCGGCGAGCGCGGCGATGATCGCGCGGGGAGTCACGTCGGCCGCGGTGGCGGGTGCGGGGCTCGAACCGTGACCGGGCAGATCCGGCATGAGTACGTCGCGGCCCGAGGCGGTGAGCGTGGCGGCCCAGCCGGTGGTGATCCAGTCGGTGTGCCCGTCGGAGGCGAACCCGTGGACGAGCAGCACGGGAGGGCCGGCAGGCTCGCCGTCGGCACGGAACCGGCGCACGGCCAGTGAAGTGGTGGCGGACAACGGGATCCTCTCAGCTCTGGGCGCGGCGGACGCGGAGCCGCCGCAGGTCGTTGAGCGTCCTGGCTCTGGCATCGACGGCGATCCGCAGCGACGACCCGATCAGGTTCAGCAGGAACACGCACAGCATGATCGTCACGCCGGGCGCGATCACCAGCCACGGCGCGGTGACGAGGTACGAGCGCCCCTCCGCGATCATGTTGCCCCAGGTCGGCGTCGGGGGAGCGATGCCGAGCCCGAGGAAGCTCATCGCACCGTCGACGAGCATCGCCGCCGCCGACAGGATGACGACCTGGACGAGCGCGAGCGGCAGCACGTTGGGGAACACGTGCACGAGCAGGATCTTCGGCCTGCTCATCCCGGACACCCTGGCGGCGCCGATGTAGTCGCGGCTCGCGATGCCGAGCACCCTGCTGCGGATGACCCGCGCGGTGAACGGGGTGAAGATGACGGTGAGCGCGATCAGCTCGGTCCAGATGCTGGCGCCGAGCGAGATGGCGAGCGCCATCGCCAGGATGATCGCGGGGAACGACATCCAGGCGTCCATCAGCCGCATCAGCACCGCGTCCGCGGCGCGGTAGAACCCGCTGACGAGCCCGATCACCATCCCGGTCGCCGCGGCGCACAACGTGATCAGCGCCGAAAGCCCGAGTGAGGCCCGCCCACCGGAGACCAGTCTGGCGAGCACGTCACGGCCGTAGGAATCGGTGCCGAGCAGATGGGCGCCGGACGGGGGCAGCAGCCGGTGGACCGGGTCGGTGGTGCTGACGCTGGGCAGGAACAGCGGCAGCACCAGCACGGTGAGCACGACCAGCCCGAGCAGCGCGCTCGAGACCACCAGTGTCCGGTTGCGCCGGAACAGCCTGGCCGCCCGGCGCTGGGCGGAGGGTTCCCGCACGGAAGCGGCGACAGCCATGCTCATGACACACGCACCTTCGGGTCGAGCAGCGCGTACGAGAGGTCGACGAGCAGGTTGACCACCACGAACAGCACCGCGACGAACAGGGTCACGCCCTGGATGAGTGGGAAGTCCCGGGTGGACACCGCGCCCATCAGCAGATGGCCGAGACCGGGCACCACGAAGATCGATTCGATGATCACGATGCCGCCGACGAGCATGGCGAAGTTGCTGCCGAGTTGCGTGACGAGCGGCATCATCGCGTTCGGCAGCACGTGCTTCACCATCACCTGGCGTTCCGAGAGCCCCTTGACGCGGGCGGTGCGCAGGTAGGCCAGCGGCAGTTCGCCGAGCAGGCTTTCCCGCAGGGTGAGCACGAACAGCGCGGTCTGGCCGAGCACGAGCACGGTCAGCGGCAGCACGAGCGCGGGCACCGCGGCGGCGGGATCGCTGAGCAGGCTGTGGTAGCCGCTCGACGGGAACCAGCGCAGCGTCACCGAGAACACCAGCACCAGCATCAGTGAGATCCAGAAGTCCGGCATCGCCATGCCGAGCGAGGACAGCCGGTCGAGCGTCCGCGCCACCGGGTTGCGCGGGGACACCGCCTGCCACGACGTGATCGCCACCGAGAGGAAGAAGCTGATCACGGTGGACAGCACGGCCAGCGTCAACGTCGGCAGGATGTGTTCGGCGACCACGTCGAGCACCGGTGCGTGGTAGGTGATCGACGTGCCGAAATCGCCGCGCACCACGTGGCCCGCCCAGCTCAGGTACTGCTCCCAGATCGAACCGTTCAGGCCCATGCTCGCCCGCAGCGCGTCCACATCGGACGGTCGCGCGGTCGGGCCGAGAATGGCCTGCGCCGGATCGCCGGGGATGAGCCTGATGACGAAGAACATCATCGTCCCGACGATCACCAGTATCACGACGAGATCGCGCAGCCTGCGCACCAGCAGTGCGGTCATGACGCCAGCCAGGTGTTCCAGAAGACCCGGTAGAAGTCGCCGTAGCCCTTCAGCTTCGGCGTGTAGGCCGCGTACAGCCTGGACTGGCTCAGCGTGATCACCGACAGTTGCTTCCAGGTGAACGCCTGCAGCTTGTCCGCCACCGACTTGGCCTGCTCCGGCGAAACGGAAGCGTTGAATTCGGTGATCAGCCCGTCCAGTTCGGGGGAGGACGAACCGTTCAGCGTGCCGAGCGTCAGCGCGGGCATCTGCGCGGGCGAGGTCAGCGCCGAGTCGAAGAACAGCGTCGTGAGGTCCCAGCCCGCCGGGTCCTTCGTGAGCGTGCCGAGCATGGTGGCGAAGTCGTAGGTGTCGATTTTGGTGGTGATGCCGATCTTCGACAGCTCGTCCTGGATGAGCACCGCCCACTTGCCGAACTCGGGGTAGGAGTTCGTCGTGACGATGTGGACGGTCGCGCCTGCGGCGACCCCGGCCTCGCCGAGCAGCTTCTTGGCCCGTTCGGGATCGTGCGCGCGGTAGACGTCCTCGCCGGCGGTCGAGTAGAACGCCTTGTTGTCCGGCGAGGCGAACGCGCCGGTCTCCAGGGTGAGGTCCTTGCTGCCACCCGTCGCCGCGTTGATCGCCGGCTTGTCGACCAGCAGGTTGAGCGCTTCGCGCGCCCTCGGGTCGGCGAAGCGCGAGCCCTTGGCGAAGTTCGGGATGATCACGTTCTGGTTGCCGCCCGGCAGATTGTGCACCACCAGCGCCGGGTTCGCCTTGAGCGTCTCGTACTGGTCGTTGGTCGGCATCGCGTGGTCCCACTGGCCGGTCTGCAGCCCGTTGACGAGCGCGTCCTGGTCGGCGACGACCTTGTAGGTGACGGTGTCGAGGTAGGCGTGCTTCGCACCGGCCTGCCCGCCCCAGTCCTCTTCGGACCGCGTCTTGTAGCCGTCGTAGCGCGCGAGCACCAGCTGCTGGCCGATTTCCCAGCTCTTCAGCTTGTACGGGCCGGTGCCGACGGCCTTGTCCTGGCCGAACCCGGTGGCCGGCAGGCCGGTGAGGTTCTTCGCCTCGTAGATCTCGGTGCCGGGACTGGCCAGCTCGTCGATCAGCGGGTACCGGGGCCGCTTGAGGTGGATCGCGACGGTCCCGGCGTCGGGTGCGGTGACGGTGTCGATGTCGGGGGAGACGAGCTGCCCGGTGCGGTGGCTCTTCCGCCAGCGCTCCAGGCTCGCCACGACGTCGTTCGCGGTCAGCGGCGCGCCGTCCTGGAAGGTGATGTCCCGCCGGAGCTTCACGGTGTAGGTGAGCCGGTCGGGGCTCGTCGTGTACGTGTCGGCGAGCATGGGCCGCGCGGTGAACGTCTTGTCCACTTCGAACAGCTTCTCGTACATCATGTTGCCGATCTGCGCGGTCACCTGGCCGGGATTGGCGACCATGTCGAGCGACTGCGGATCGGTCGGCACCGCGACGGTCAGGTTTCCGCCGCGCACCGGCGGCCCGTCGGGTGCGGTGCCCGCGGCACCACCGCTCATGCAGGCGGCGAGCAGCAGCGTGGTCACCCCGCCGAGTGCCGCGAGTGCCGGAATACGCCTTCTCACCAGAGATGTGGTCATGGGCTCTGCAATCCTGTGCGGGGGAGTGAGGGCAGTGCGGGATTGGCCGCGAGCAGGCGGCGGGTGTAGTCGTGCCGCGGTTCGAGGCGGATGGCGTCGGGGGTGCCGATCTCGATGAGCTTGCCCGCGTGCATGACGCCGACCCGGTCCGCGACCGAGAGCACGAGGCTCAGGTTGTGGGTGATGAACAGGAAGCTGAGCGCGCGGGAGCGGCGGAGCTGAAGCAGCACGTTCATCACCTGTCCCTGCACCGAGACGTCGAGCGCGGAGGTCGGCTCGTCGGCGACGATGAGGTCTGGACCAGCCGCGATCGCGCGGGCGATCGAAACCCGCTGGCGCTGCCCGCCGGAGAGCTCGGAGGGCAGCTTGCTCGCCGTGCCTTCGGGGAGGCCGACCTCGTCGAGCAGTTCGGCGACCCGCCGGTCGAGTTCGGCACCGCGCAGGCCGGTGAGCTCTCGCAGGGGCTCGGCGACGATGCGAGCCGCGGTGTGCCTCGGGTCGAGGGAGCTTTGCGGGTCCTGGAAGATGAGCTGCGCGCGGCGGCGGAACGCGCGCTCGCCGCCGGTGAGACCGTTCTCGGTGCACCGGTGCTCGCCGAAGGTGATCGAGCCGGACGTCGGCGGTTCGAGCGCGCTCACCATGCGGCCGAGCGTGGTCTTGCCGGATCCCGACTCGCCGACGAGCCCGAAGAACTCGCCGGGCGCGACCCTGAGCGAGACGTCGTCGACCGCGCGCACTTCGGGCTCGCGTGCCATCGAGAAGCGTCCGCGCCGTCCGTACACTTTGGACACGTTCTCGATGACGAGTTCGGTGCCGCCGTTGGCAGGCGCGTCGGCGCCGGACAGCGGTTTGACCTCGGTGGCCACCGAGGGTTCGCCGTTCATCGCGGCTTCGAGACGTGCTTCCGAGATGGTCGGGAACCCATCGCGCCTGCTGACACCGAGCTGCGGAACGCAGTCCAGCAACGCCTTGGTGTAGGCGTGCCGCGGGGCACCGAGAATGTCCTCTTTGGACCCGATCTCGACCAGCCTGCCGCGGTAGAGCACCGCGATCCGGTCGGCCACCGCGGCGGCGACGCCCATGTCGTGCGTGATGAACACGCATGCCGTGCCGTGCTCGCGGCGCACCCGGTCGAACAGCGTGAGGATCTCGGCCTGCGTGGTTACGTCGAGTGCGGTGGTGGGCTCGTCCGCGATGAGCAGTTCGGGATCGGCCATCAGCGCCAGCGCGATCATCACGCGCTGCTGCATACCGCCGGAGAGCTGGTGCGGGTAGGACGCCATGACCCGGTCGGTGTCGGTGAGCCCGACCTCGGTCAAGAGCCGTCGTGCCTTGGTGTCGGCTTCGCGGTGCAGCGGCGTGTTCTTCCGGGTGGCTTGCCTCGGGAGTGAACCGGGTTTTCGGTAGGCCTCGATCAGTTGCCCACCGACGCGCATTCCCGGGTTGAGCGAGTCGAGCGCCTCTTGGAAGATCATGCCGATGCGGTGGCCGCGGTAGGCGCGCATCTCGTCGGCCGACAGCTCGGTGACGTCGACACCGTCCACAGTGATCTCACCGCGGGTCCGCACCGGTGCCACGAACTCCAGCAGCCGGATGATCGACAGTGCCGTCACGGTCTTGCCGCTGCCGGACTCGCCGACGACGCAGAGCGTCTGGCCGTGCTCTAGATCGAGGGAAAGCTCCCGCACGAGCTCGCGCTCGGTTTCGCCGGTGACGACGCCGATCGTGAGATCCGTTATTTCGAGGAGCGCCATGAAGTCCCCTTCCTGGTGCCCGCGGGGCGGGCCGGGCTGCCGGGGAAGGACGCCGGCAGGGGTAGTTCTACGCATGTTGACACCGGGGGTGAGCGGTGTCAATGGTTATATTCTACAACTGTAGGAAGTTGAGATGTGGTTCGTTTTCATTGGCACGCGGGCAAAAACGCGTACTGGACTCTTTTGTCTACGAATGTAGAATCTCCCGCAGTCAAGGCACAAGGGAGGCAACATGACCGGGTCAACCACGGCCACCGGCCCCGAGCGGATCGTGGACATCGCCGTCGGCTACATGGCGGCGAAGCAGCTCTTCGCGTCGAGCCGGATCGGGCTCTTCCGCGCACTCGCCGACGGCCCGTTGAGCGCACCGGAACTCGCGGAGAAGACCGGGAAACCGGAGAAGGTGGTGCGCATCCTCGGCGACGCGATGTCCTCGCTCGGGCTGCTTTCGCGCGCGAACGGTCGCTACGAGCTGGGGCCCGACGCCGCCGCATACCTCACCGAAGACGGCACCGGGCCGGATCTCGCCCCGTTCCTCACCTTTCTCGAATCGATCAGCTACGGGCACTGGCTCCGGTTCGGCGACACCGTCGACACCGGCGAGCCCGCCGAACTGGATCTCACCGGGGAGCGCTGGGATACGTTCCTGTCCGGCGTGATGACCTACAACGCCTTGCACGCGAAGACGCTGGTGTCGGCGTTCGATTTCACGCCGTACGCCACCATGCTCGACCTCGGTGGGCTGTCCAGTGCGTTCGCGGTGGAAGCCATGCGCGCCAACGAGAACCTGTGCACGACCTTCGTCTTCGCGCCAGAGTCGGTGGGCCCGGTGATCGCGGCGGTGCGCGAGGCGGGCGTGGCCGATCGGTGCACGGTGCTGGGGGAGCCGACCGCGTCCGCGCGCCCCGAAGGCGAGTTCGACGTCGTCATGGTGAACCACGTGGTCCACCGGTTCGGTGCGGCCGAGAACGCGGTGATCCTGCGCAACGCCCGCGCCGCCGCCGCGCCGGGTGCCCGCCTGCTGCTGCTCGACTTCTTCCTCGACGACGACGAGGTGCAGCGCCCGCTGGACGCGTTGCACGCGGGGGAGTACCTCGTGATCGACGGGACCGTGGTCTACCCCGAGGCCGAGGTGCGCGGCTGGCTCGACGGCGCCGGATGGCGGGTGGTGGACCGGCTCGCCCTGCCCGGCAGCCCGCGCGTCCTCGTCGCGGAAGCGGTGTGACCGTGGCACTCGACCCCGCGGTCCGCGAACTCCTCGCGCGCAGCGCGCCGATGGAGGCGCCGTCCGCACCGCCGACGGCGGCCGAGCTGCGCGCTTCCTTCGCCGCGTCGTGGCCGCGGCCCACCGCGGTGGAGCCGGTGGCCTCCGTCCGCGAACACCAGGTGCCCGGCCGTGATGGTGCCGTCCGGGTCAAGGTCTACCTCCCGGACGCCGCCGGTCCGGTGCCCGCGTTCGTGTGGATCCACGGCGGCGGCTGGACGATCGGGTCGATCGACGAGAACGAGGTCGCGTCGCGGGCGGTGTGCGTGGCGGCAGGGGTCGCGGTCGTCGCGGTGGACTACCGGCTCGCACCGGAGCACCCGTTCCCGGCGGCACCGGCGGACTGCTACGCCGTCGTCGAATGGCTCGCCTCGGGAGGAGCGGGGCCGTCGGTCGACGGGACGCGGATCGCGGTCGGCGGGGAGAGCGCGGGCGGCAACCTGTCCACTGTGGTCTCGATGATGTCCCGCGACCGCGGCGGCCCGCCGATCAGCGCGCAGGTGCTCGTGTGCCCGGTGTACGGCCACCCCGACGACGGGTTCGCCTCCTATCGCGACTTCGCCGAGGGCTTCGGGATGACGGCGGGCGCGATGCGGTTCTTCTTCGACCAGTACGTCACCGAGCCCGCCCAGCTCGACGACCCGTACCTGCTTCCGTTGCGGGCGAACGATCTCACCGGCCTGCCGCCCGCACTGGTGATGACGGCGGAGTACGACGTCCTGCGCGACGAGGGCGAGGAGTTCGCGCGCCGCCTCGGCGAGGTCGTCCCGGTCGAGTTCACCCGCTACGACGGGCAGATCCACGGCTTCTACGGCCTCTACACCGATCTTCCCGCGTCACCGCGTTCGCACGCGCAGGCCGCGGCTTACCTCCGCGGGGTCTTCAGCCGCGGGTGAGCCGGTCGAAAAAGGACTCGAGGTGCTGCTTTTGCAGCTCCACGGTGGAGAAATCGCCGCTGACCAGGCTCATCACGTTGGCGCCCGCGTTGAGCAGGACGATTTCGTCGACCAGCTGCTCGTCGGGGGTCGCGGTGACGATGTCGCCGTCTTCGCGGCCCTCGGCGAGGAACCGGTGCAGCAACCCGCGCCACGAGCGGACGTGCTCCAGGTACTTGTCGTGCAGTTTCGGGTTCGTCAGCGACATCTGCCAGAACGTCAGCAGCACGCGCCCGGCGGTGATGCGCTCGTCGTCGATCGGCATCGACGACACGCACAGCTCGCGCAGCGCGACGAGCCCGCGCAGCCCGTCGAGTTCCACGTAGTCGTGCATCATGCCCAGCGCGCGCTCGTAGATGGCCTCGATGATGTCTTCCTTGCTGGGGAAGTACAGCTTGAGCGCACCGTTCGCGAACCCGGCCGCCGCCGCGATTTCGCGCATGGTGGCGGCCTCGAGCCCGCCTTGGGTGATCAGGTCCCAGGTGACGTCGACGATATGGCTGCGACGGTCGTCGTGATCGATGATCTTCGGCACCGGGCCACCTCCCGCACTGGTTTCATCTACCAGTGTAGGAGAAACGGCGCGAAAGGTGCTCACGAGCCCCCGAACACCCGGCGCCCGGCGAACCACGTTTCGGTCACGGTAGTGGTCGCGAGCTCGGTCGGGGCGGCGCGGAACGGGTCGCGGTCGAGCACCAGGAAGTCCGCCGACTTCCCCCGGGTGAGCGATCCGGTGACGTCGCCGAGACCGGTCGCGCGGGCGCTGCCGAGGGTGAACACCTCGATCGCCTCGGCCAGCGTGATGGCCTGCTCCGGCCATAGCGCGCCGGGGTGCGCGCCGGTCGGGTCCCGGCGCGTCACGAGCCCTTCGATGCCTTCCCACGCGTTCGGCGACTCGCTGACCGGCCAGTCCGAGCCACCCGCGACGAGCGCGCCGCTGTCGAGCAGCGCCCGGTTCGGCTGCATCCTGGTGGCGCGGTCGGCGGGCAGCACGTCCGCGATCGCCGACGGGATCACGCCAGGCACCCACAGGAACGGTGAGATGTCCGCGGCGACGCCGAGCGCGGCGAACCGCGGGAGGTCGTCGGGGTGCACGAACTGGCCGTGCGCCACCTGGAAACGGGCATCCGCGAACCCTTCGGCACGGATCTTCTCGACGGCGTCCAGTGTCGCGCGGACCGAGGCGTCACCGGTGCAGTGGACCTTCGCGGACAGCCCGGCCGACGCCGCGGTGCGCAGCCAGCCCTCCAGCTCCGCACCCGGCATCGTGGTGGCGCCGTGGAAGCAGGCGCCGTGCACGTCGTCGGGCAGGTACGGTTCGAGGAACGCCGCGGTGCGGGTCGGCGGCACCCCGTCGAGGAAGATCTTGACGAAGTCCGGCCGGTGGTGCTCGCTCCGGTAGCGCTCGCCGATCTCCAGCAGCGGCCGCCCGATCGGGTCGAACCCGAAGATCGGGTCGTTGACCAGCAGCGAGGACACCACCCACGCGTCGAGTTCGCCCGCGTCGTCCAGTGCCTTCAGCGCCTCGAGGATGTCGAGCGAGACACCGGCGTCCTGGAACGCGGTGACACCGAAGGAATGCAGCGTCTCGATCGCGCGGCGGGAAGCCTGCCGGTGCTGCTCCCCGGTCAGCGCCCTGGTCTTCCGCACCGCCCGTTCGACGAGCGCGCCTGCCGCCTCCAGCAGGATCCCGGTCGGCGCGCCGGTGACCGGGTCCCTGCCGATCACACCGCCGTCCGGGTCGGCGGTCGAGGCGGTGATGCCGGCCAGTTCCAGTGCCCTGGTACTCGCCCAGCGGTTGTGCCTGCTGTCGTCGGAGAGCGAGACCGGGCGCCCGCCCGCCGCTTCGTCGAGCGCGTGCCTGGCGGACTCCTGCGACAGCGTGCTGACCAAAGTGGACGCCCACGCGCCGCCGATGACCCACTCGTCCGCCCCGAGACCGCGCGCGCCGGCGCTCACGGCGTCCAGGATCGCGGCGAGGCCCTTGTCGGCACCGAAGGTCAGCTCGAACAGTTCGGCACGCCCGGCCAGCGCGTGGTGGTTGTGCACGTCGACGAACCCCGGCATGACGAACGCGCCGCCGAGATCGCGGACCTCGGTGCCCGGCCCGCGGGCGGTGTCGTCGAGTGCGAGCACCTTGCCGTCTCGCACCGCGAGCGAACACGCCCACGGCGTCGCGTCGTCCATTGTGCACACGGTGGCGTTGGTGAGGACCAGGTCGGCAGGCATGGCGTCACTCATCGGCGGGGTCGTACTCCGCGGGGTGCACGGTCGTGCTCAGCAGCTTGCCGTGCGCGCCGAAGGTGAAGTGCGTCGGCACCTCGCCGGTGCCGTCGAGTCCGAAAAGGACTCCGTGCGAGCGAAGGCGGCGGGTGTCGCGGTGGTCGGCGACGGTGACCGAACCGCACGGGATCACCTTCTCCCGCCAGGTGAACACGAAGATGCCGGGGCGCAGCCGGTACGTGGTGTTCTCGTCGGTGTCGGCGAGCCCTTTCTCCGGTCCGGCGAGGCACTGCCACGTGTACCAGTGCGGGCTCAGGTAGAGGTGTTCGTAGGCGTGTGCGGCGCTGTACACCCACAGCGCGCGCCTGCCGATGAGCGAGGTGGTCGGTGCGGGCACGTCACCGCGGGCGTCGATGCCTTCGATGGTGGCGGTCAGGAACGTCTGCGTGACCCGCGGCGCGGTGTCGCCGATCCGGCTCAGCACGACCAGCGCCCTGCCCTCGCGGAGGTCGAGGAAGACCGCGTATGCCTGCTCGGGTGTGCCGCTCGGGTGGAACTGGACGTAGTACAGGCCGTCGTCGACCAGGAAGGTTTCCGATTCGTCGGTACCGGAAGCGTGGTGGGTCCAGTCGATCCGGGTGCCGCTGAACCTCGCCGAGAGCGTGCTGCCGTCGTCGCAGCGCAGTACCAGCGAACGGTCGTGCAGGTCCGCGACGGTGGGTGCCTTGTTCGCGTCGAACCCCGGCGCCAGCCCGTCGAGGGGCAGCCAGGTGGAGGTGTCGGAAAGCCCAGAAGGCGCAGAAAGCCCTGTCATCGATGAGTCCTCAGTGGTCGCAGTGGTCGGTGTCGCCGGAGGGGAGGTCCAGCGCGGGGTTGCGGTCGCAGAATCCGTACGGCCGCAGGGAGAACCCCGCGCGGTCGACCGGCATCACCGGCCAGTCCTCCGGCCGCGGTACGTGGGTGAGGCCGAAGACGTGCCACAGCACGAGATCGGTGTCGGTGAGGGCCCGGTTGCCCGCCGTCCACTCGGGCAGCCCGGCGCCGCCGGGATGCGCGCCGGGGCGCTCGCCTGCCGGATAGCGCTCGTCGTGCCGGTAGGGCGTCGCCCAGAGGTGCCGCGTCGCGAAGGTCGCTCGCTTGTGGACGGACGAATCCGGCTGTGCGAGCAGCGTCGCGGACGGCCGCGGCACGAGCTGGTACGCCGTCGGGATCCCGAGCCGGTTCGTCTTGTCCGAGCTGCGGATCTCCCACACCCTGGCGCGGGCGGGGTCGGCGGTCCGCATCGCCTCGTGTTCGGTGCGCAGCGGCGTGCTGTGCCAGGTGAAGGCGTTGCCGTACGGGTTGTCGTCACCGGTGGGCACGCCGGCGACGTCGATCTCGTGCAGGGAGTTGCGGTCCCCGTCGACGGTCATGTCGAGCCGGGCGCAGAACAGGTGCTGGTGCACCGGGGCGAACAGACCGGGCGCGAGCTCGGTCGCGTGTGGACGCCGTTCACCCGGGGTGCCGGCCCCGGCGAAGACGATGCCGGTCGCCTTCGCCTCGAACTCCACGGTGCCGTCGAGGTAGAGGTACCAGAAGAAGCCGTAGTCGTAGTTGCCGACCGTGGAGATCGACGAGAGCACGAGCCTGCGCGAGCGCCGGACTTCCGCGCGCTGGTCGAGATCGGTGTGCTTCCAGAGGATCCCGTCGTCCTCTTCGTGCAGGCAGATCGCGCGCGGGATCTCGACGGCGTGGCCGTGGTCGTCGGCGACGAAGGCGGGGAAGTAGTGGATCACGCCGAGGCAGTCGCAGCCGAGCCGCAGATCGTTGGTGTTCTTGCCGAGCAGGTATTCGCCGGCGTCGAAGTAGCTGATCCAGAACCGGCTCGGCGAGGTGTCCCCGTAGGGCACCACCATTTCCGGTACCGACGCGCGGTGGAGCACCGGCCGGTCCTGGAAGCTGATCTCGTGCAGGGTGAGGCCCTCGCGCGCGTTGAAGCCGACGCGCAGCCGCCAGCCCTCCCAGCGCACCTCGGAGCCGTCTACGGTGAAGCTCGGCCCTTGGGGCTGGGTGATCTCGATGGGCTTGAGCGTCGTCCTCGCCGGAACGTCGCCGTAGCGCCCGTGTTCGGAGGGCACCGGGACGTCGCCTTCGTCCTCGACGCGCAGCACTTCTCGCGTGGTCAGGTCGATGTGCACGATGAGGCCCTCGACCGGATGGGCCCACGGACTGTCGGAGGCGTCCTCGCGAAGGAAGGTCAGCGAGCGGATGACGCGCCCTTTTTCGTCTTCCCTGCCGAAGTACCCCGGCGCGAGCGGCGCGCAGAACGCGTGTTCGACGCGGTCGGCGAGGCCGCGCCGGGTCATCGCGGCGAGCCACGCTTCGGAGGATTTCGTGATCTCCGACGCGAGGTCGTACTCCTCGAACAGGTAGGCGGGCTGCCCGTCGCCGCAGTTCTGCCACGACACCAGCGCGCGTTTCGTGACCGACACGACGGCGTCACCGGCGAGCCCGGTGCTGGTGTCCAGCGTCGTGAAGCGGATCCGCCGGTCGGCGCTGCCGGGCGACGACCCCTTCGGCGGCTCCTCCGGGAGCACCTGCGGGAACCGGGTCGTCTCGCTGACCAGGCCCTCCGCGACCAGTACGGCGCGCCCCACCTCCAGCTCCGCGGCGGTGAGCGGGTCCAGTGGATGCGGTGGTGTGCTGGGCATGCGATCCCTTCCGGTTCGGTCCGTGCAGTTTCGGCCGTGGCCGCCCGGTGGGGAAAGCGCGGCCGCGGCACCCGTGCGGCTTCGGACAACAACGCTGCGCTGGTGGCCAACCCCCGGTGCGCGCCTGCCCGCAGGATGTCGCCATGCGACTCGATCTCGCGGGCAAGGCCGTGCTGGTGACGGGTGCCGCCTCGGGGATCGGCCTGGCGTGCGCGCGGGCGTTCCTCGCGGAGGGCGCGCGGGTGGGCATGGTGGATCGTGGCACGGTTATCCCGCCCGGCGGCGACACGATCGCCGTGCGGGCGGACGTGACCGACGAACGGGAACTCGGCGACGCCGTCACCGCGGTGGCGCGGGAATTCGGCGGGCTCGACGTCGTGGTCGGGTGCGCGGGCATTTCGGGCCCGGTCGGCACCCCGCTCGCCGAGACCACCGCCGAGGACTTCTCCTCGGTGCTCGCGGTCAACGTCACCGGCCAGTTCCTGCTGGTCAAGCTCGCGCGGCCGTGGTTGCCGCGCGGGACGGGCGCGGTGGTGCTGCTTGCCAGCGACTCGGCGTTCACCTGCGCGCCCGGCATGGTGCCCTATTGCGCTTCCAAGGGGGCCGTGGTCGCGCTGACCAGGGCGCTCGCGGTCGAACTGGACGGAGTGCGGGTGAACTGCGTGTGCCCGTCGGTGACCGACACCCCGATGGCCCGCGCGGATCTCGGCGAGGTGCTGGCGAAGGCGGAGTTCCCCGTGCAGACGGCCGACGACGTCGCCCAGCACGTGCTGTACCTGGCGTCCGCGAGATCGCGCACCGTCAACGGGCAGGCCGTGCTCGCCGATTTCGGCGTCTCGGCGCGATCCGGTTTTCCCGCTTAGGTTTTCGTTGGCAGAGCAAGGAAAGGACCCAGTGTGAGCACGGAGAACAGCGTTGTCGCCATCACCGGCGGCGGTACCGGAATCGGCGCCGCGGTGGCGCGGGACTACGCGGGGGAGGGTGCCGAGGTCGTCGTACTCGGGCGGCGGCGCGAGCCGCTCGACAAGGTGGCGGCCGGGACCGGTGCACACGTGATCACCTGCGACGCGAGCGAGCGGGACGACGCGGAACGGGCGGTCGCCGAGATCATCGGCCGGTTCGGGCGGCTGGACGTGGTCGTCGCCAACGCGGGCGGGCACGGGCTGTCGTCGGTGACCGAGACCGGCGACGAGGAGTGGGAACTCGCGCTGCGCTCGAACCTGTCGAGCGCGTTCGTCTTCTGCCGCGCGGCACTGCCGTCGCTGGTCGAGACGGGCGGCCGGGTGGTGGTCGTGTCTTCGCTGGCCGGCCTGTTCGCCGGGCCGAACGTCGCGGGCTACACGGTCGCCAAGCACGCGCTGATCGGGCTGACCAGGTCGATGGCGCGCGACTACGGCCCCCGCGGCGTCCGTGCGAACGCGGTGTGCCCCGGCTGGGTGCGCACGCCGATGGCCGACGGTGAGATGGACCAGTTCGCGGCCGCGGCCGGGTTCGACGGCGGGCACGACGAGGCCTACCGCAGGGTTACCGCCGAGGTGCCGCTGCGCCGCGCGGCCGAGCCGGGGGAGATCGCTTCGGTGATCCGGTTCCTCGCCTCGCCGGAATCCTCGTACATCACCGGCGCGGTACTGGTCGCCGACGGCGGCGCGCACGCGGTCGACCTGCCCACGCTCGCCTTCGAACGCGCGGGGATGTGATCAGCCGAGATAGGCGGAGTGCAGCTTCTCCGGCGAGTCGAGCAGTGCGCGCGACTCGCCGGAGAAGGTGACGCGCCCGGAGGACACGACCAGCGCGTCCTGCGCTACGCCGAGCGCGAGCTGGGTGAACTGCTCGACGAGCAGGATCGCGGCACCGTCCTCGGCGAACCGGGTGACCACCGGCAGCAGCCTGGTGAACACGACCGGCGCGAGCCCCAGCGACATCTCGTCGATCAGCAGGAACGACGGGCGTGCCGCGAATGCGCGGGCCAGCACCACCATCTGCTGCTCGCCCCCGCTGAGCAGCGCGGTGGGCGAGTCGCGGCGCTTGTCCAGTTCGGGGAACAGCTCCAGCACCTCGTCGACGCGGTCGCGGGTGCGCGCGGTGAGCCTGAGGTTTTCCAGCACGGTAAGGCCCGCGAAGACCGCGCGGCCCTGTTCGATGTGCGCCAGCCCGAGTCGTGACCGCGCGACACGGGAGTGCTTGGTGATGTCCGTCGATCCGATGTGGACACTCCCGGCGGCGACGGGAACCACTCCGGAGACGGCTTCCAGCAGGCTGGTCTTCCCCGCCCCGTTCGGGCCGACCAGCGCGGTGATCCGGCCCGGCTCCAGGTTCAGGTCGACGTCGCTGATCACCGGGCCCGCGCCCCGCGTGACCGTGAGTCCCGTTACCCGCAACGCGTTCACAACAGCTCCGTTTCACCCATGTACGCCTTGAGCACGGCCGGATCGGCCAGCACCTCGTCCTGCGGGCCGCTGGCGAGCACCTGCCCGAAGTCGAGCACGGTGATCGTGTCGCACACCGAGCGCACCAGGTCGAGGTCGTGCTCGATCAGCAGGACCGAGACACCGAACCGCGCGGGAACCTGCCGCAGCCGGGAGCCGAGTACGACGTGCTCCTCGTGCGGCAGGCCCGCCGCGGGTTCGTCGAGCAGCAGCACGCGGGGCCTGGCCAGCAGGTGCCCCGCGACCTCGACCAGCCTGCGGGCTCCGACGTCCACTCTGGACAGTGGGGTCCGCGAGGGGGGACAGCCGAAGAAGTCGAGCGCTTCCGCGATCTCCGGTTCGGACAGCCGCCGCCTCGCCACGAACCGCACGTAGGCGCCGACGGAAAGCCCTGGCGGGACGCGGTCCTGCTGGAACGTCCGCCGCAGGCCCGCCCTTGCCCGCCTGGTGGGGGAGCCGGTGAGCGGATGCCCGTCCAGTTCGACCACGCCGTCGGCGCGCGGGAGGAACCCGCTGATGGCGTCGACCAAAGTGGACTTTCCTGCGCCGTTGGGCCCGATCACGCCCAGCACGCCGTGTTCGGGTACCGAGATGTCCACTTGGGACAGTGCGGCGACCTTGCCGAAGTGCATGCTCAGCCCGCGCACGACCAGTACCGGATCGCCGGGTGGCGGCACCGTCGTTTCCCCGGTGACCGCGCCGAGCAGCACCCCGGCGCGTTCGCGGGTGCGCGTGCGCCGGTGCCACAGGTCCCGCAGCGCGGTGCCGAGGTTCCCGCCCTGGGTCAGCGCGTGCACGCCGAGCAGGCCGAACACCACGTAACCCCAGTCCTGCGGGACGCCCCAGCGCTTCAGCAGCTCCGGTACGGCGACCCAGAGCACCGCGCCGAACACCGCCATGTCGATCAGGTGCGCGCCCGACATGATCGCCAGCACGTACAGCGCCAGCGACTGGATGGCGGAGAAGCTCGCTGGGAACGCCAGCCCGACCTGTCCGGTCAGCAGCCCGCCGCTGATCCCGCCCAGCGCGGCGCTCACCGCGAACGCGGTCAGCTTCGAGGTCCGCACGCTCGCCCCGGCCGCCGCCGTGCCGCGCTCGGAGAACGCGACCGCCTGCCAGCCGCTGCCCCAGCGCCCGCGGCGCAGGAAGTGCACGACGAGCGCGCACGCGACGAGCACGAGCACACCGAGCAGGAAGTACCCGCGGTCGTCGGAGAACGCGTCGGGCCGTTCGACGGAGGTTCCTTCGGTGGCACCGGGGAACTGAAGTTGCACCAAGGTCACGTCGGCGGCCGCGGCGAGGCCGAGCGTGACCACCGCGAGGTTGATGCCGCGCAACCGCAGCGCGGGCAGCCCGACGAGGATGCCGGCGATGCCGGCGGCGAGCCCGCCGAGCAGCAGCCACACCACGAACCCGCCCGGCGCGCCCGCCACGTTCAGCGCCGAGACCACCCATGCGCCGACGGCGCCGAAGGTGAGCTGGCACAACGAGATCATCCCGGCGCTGCCGGTGACGATGCCGAGCCCGAGCAGGGCGATCCCGGCGACGATCGCGCTCATGCCGAGGTAGACGAAATACCCTTCGAGCCCGACGCTCAGCGCGTACCCGACGCCCACCGCGACGGCGGCGACGAGGAACGGCACACCTTTCCGGCCTACGGCAACATGGTCAGCGAGCGGCATCCCACACCTCCTTGCGCTGCGTCCACAGCAGCAGTGCGACGATCACGGCGAACGGCAGGAAGTACCGGATCACCGAAAGGCTGTCGGACTGGGCGACCGCGCCCTGCGCCATGCCGAGCACGAGCCCGCCAGCGACGGCGAGGTCCAGCCGCCGGAACCCGCCGAGCAGCGCGGCGGCGGCAGCGGGGACCACCAGCATCGCCAGCGAGGTCGCGTCGTTCGACTGCGACGGCGCCACGATGGACACGGCGAGCGTGCTGACCACCCCGGTCGCCGCCCACACCGCGACGCTGAGCCGTTTCGCCGGGATGCCGAGCAGTTCCGCGGTGGTCGGCCGTTCCGAGAGGGCGCGCAGCTCGATGCCGACCGACGTCCTGGTCAGTACGGCACGGCAGGCCAGTGCGACGAGCACGGCCAGCGCGACGGTGACCACGGTGACCTGGCTGATCACCACCCCGCCGAGTGCGAAGGCAGGCCCGGCGAGCACCGGGTGGAACGGCTGCGGCTTGTTGCCGAACAGGATGAACGACAACGAGATCAGCAGCAGGAGCACCGCGACGGTCACCGCGGAGCGGGTGCCGGTGTCGGCCTCGGCGAGCCAGGTCGAGACCACCCAGCCGAGCAGCGCGGACAGCGCGCCGCCGAGCAGGATGCCCGCCACCGTGGCCAGCCACACCGGCAGTCCGGTGTGGACGGCCAGGAACACCGCGACGTAGGTACCTGCCATCCCGATCGCGGCCTGGGCGAAGTTGACCACCCGCACCAGCCTCGACATCAGCGTGAGGCACACCGCCAGCACCGCGTACAGCCCGCCGGCGGCGAGGCCTGCCAGCGCTCCCTGCAGCATCGGGGTTTCTCCTTACTTCTTCGGGATCCGCAGCCAGTCGTCGGCGGCGAGCGCCCACTTGTTCGTGCCGGAGGCGAGCTTGATCGGCCACCCCGCGGTGTTGTCGTGGTGGGTCTTGCCATCGCCGAACGCGTACGGCGTGCCGACCATCGGGTCGGTGACGGGCTTCATCTCGCGCAGCGCCTTGGTCACCGTCTCGCGGGTGATGTCGCCCTTCATGCCCTTGAGCACGTCGAGGAAGTACTTCGCCGCGAGATAGCCGCCCTGGCTGAACGAGGTCAGCGGGATCTTGTTCTTCGTCATCAGCTCGCGCCAGTCCTTCGTCTGCGGGCTGGCGGCGTCGGTGAACGGGTAGAACTCGGCGGGCACGTACACCCCGGCGCCCGCGTTCGAGATCGCCTTGGCGAAGTTCTCGCTGTACACGCTCGTCAGCAGCAGCCAGGAGACGTCGTTCCAGCCCTGCGCCTGCGCCGCCTTGAGCTGCCCGATCGAATCCGGCTCGACGGGGTTCACCGTGATCGCCTTGCAGCCCGCCGCGCGCGCCTTGACGATGTAGGAGGTGTAGTCCGATCCGCCGTAGGGCACCGTCGCGTCGACGTACTTCAGCTTCTTGCCGGTGATCGCGGACCATTCGTCGATCGCGGCCTGGTACGACGGCAGCGTGTTGCCCGCGATCTCCAGCAGCGCGCAGATGTCGTTGAGCTTCAGCACTTCCGAGCCGTAGAGCAGGGTCAGCGTCATGTCGTGGTACGGGCCGACGTTGACCGGCGCGATGTTGGGGCTGTTGAAGCAGGCCGGGTCGACGCCGATGCCCTGCACCGAAAGGATCTTCTGCTGCTCGTAGTACTTCGCGTTGATCTCGCACTCGATCAGGCTGGACGACCCGACCAGCGCGACCGCGTTGTCGCCGCTGACGACCTCCCGTGCCGCCGCGGCGGCCGCCGCGGGATCGCCCTTGTCGTCGATCGCCTTGTACTCGAGCTGGCGGCCGTTGATGCCGCCGCTCGCGTTGGCGGCGTCGAAGACGGCCTTCGCGGCCTGTGACGCCTCCGGAAACGTGGCGGCACCGCTCAACGCGTTGACCGAGCCGATCACGATGGGGCCGCCGGTGCCCCCGCCGCTCCCGGCGCAGCCACCGGCGGCGAGCAGGACAGCGGCGGCCAGCGCGAGTCCTCGCGACATCGTTCTCATGGTGGTCTCCCGTCCTGTGGCAGTCGAGGTGGAAGGACCCTACGAGCGGCCACGGCGGCCCGGCTTGGCTTTGCGGGCACGGGTGTTGTCCCGTGCGGCACGCCGTCAGGCGGTGGCGGCGACCACCGGCGCGGAGTCCACGATCTGCTCGAAGCTGGCGAGGTCGTCCCCGTCGAACTTCCACACGTGCGCGACCCTTGCGGTGAACGACTTCCCTGATCGCCGATGGGTGCCCTGGTAGCTGCCGAGCCCGATCACGGTGTCGCCGGAGTGCAGCAGTTCGGCCAGTACGAAGGCGTACCCGTGCCAGTCCCGCCCGATCGCTTCGAACACGTTCTCCCGTACCGCGTCCGGCCCGACATACGTTCCCGCGTAAGGGAATCCGGCCGCCTCGGTCCAGGTCGTGCCGGGCCCGAGCGGGGCGAGCATACCCGCCAGGTCGCCCCGGTCGCTTGCTTCGTAGTGCGCGGTGATGACGTCCACAATGGACACGAAAGGCTCCTTCAGACGGGCTGGGCGTCGGGGTAGTCGACCGAGCCGAGCGGATAGATGTGGCCGCCGGCGCGCGAATGCTCGGAGCGGCCGTCTCCGGTGATGCCGAGGAACACCCCGGTCGTGCGCAGCGCGTAGCCGAGGTCGTGCAGCCAGACGCTGGCCACCGCGATGCGGAACTCGCGGAAGCAGAACAGGTAGAGCCCGTCGGCGAACTTCCACACGGTCGAAAGGTCCATGTCGCCGTGGCCGCGCTGCACGCCCTCGATGCACTGCCACGCGTAGCGCTGGGAGGAGATGTAGACGTGCTCGTAGAGGTGGTTCGGGCTGTAGCGGTAGACGTTGCGCTTGCCGATCAGGTCGCGGGACGGCCCCGGTACCGGACCCGACGGCGTGCCGGCGTCGGTGGTCCCGGCCCAGAACGTCTGGGACACCCGGGGGACCCCTTCGACGTCCTCGGCGCCGATGACCGACTTGACGGCGAGTGCGCGGTGCGTGGTCGCCGAGAAGACCACCGTGAGCGCTTCCCCTTCGACGCTGCCGAGTGGGAGGTTCACGAAGAAGACGTCTTCCCGGATGGCGACCGCGTCGTAGGGCTCCTTCGTCCCGTTGAGGGTCACGTGCTCCGCGTCGTCGAACCGCAGCGCCAGTTCCGGGCCGTCGTCGAGGCGGACGGTGAGGTCGCGCCCGGTGAGGTCGGCGTTCGGCAGGCGGTAGGTGGCAATTCCGGCGGCGAACTCGTCATAGGTCCGCCACTGCTCTTCGGGTGCTTCGGGCATGGCCTCATCGTCGTGGCGGACGCGGGCCGCCGACCACCCGTCACGCGCTGGAGGGCAAGCATCCGTCGCTCAGGGTCAAAACCCGCGGCGGACCTCGCTCGGCGACCGGCCGAACGCGGCCTTGAACACCCGGCTGAAATGCGCCGCGTCGACGAAACCCCACCGCGCCGCGACGGCGGCGACCGGGCGCCCGGTGTGCACCGGGTCGAGCAGGTCGCGGCGGCAGTGCTCCAGCCGCCGCTCGCGGATCCAGCCGGACACCGTGGTGCCCTGCTCCTGGAACAGCCCGTGCAGGTGCCGGGTGGAGATGTAGTGCTCCGCGGCGATCTGCGCCGGCCCGAGTTCGGGGGAGGACAGGTTCGCGTCGATGTGCGCGCGGATCCGCCGCATCAGCTCGTGGTGCGGGTCGGCGGTGGTGTGGGCCAGGTCGAGCTCGGTGGCGAACATCGTGGCCAGCAGGTCGACCGCGCTGTGCGCGAGGCGGACCCCCGCCGGGCCGGCGAGCTGGTCGAGGTTGCTGCCGAGCTGGGCGAGGAACGGCACGACGACGTTGCCGACGCCCTCCTTGCCGGACATCCGGATCGCGGTCAGCTGGCCGATCAGATCGGACGGCAGGTCGATGAGCCGCTGCGGGAACATCACCACGAGCGTGCGGAAGTCCTCTTCGAACACCAGCGAGTACGGCCGGTGCGTGTCGTACAGCGCGACGTCGCCGGGGCGCAAGACGGCCTGGCGGCGGTCCTGGATGAGCATGCCGGTGCCCGCGAGGATGAGGCTGAGCTTGAAGTACCGGCGATCGGACCGCGCGATGAGCTCGGGGGTCCGTTCGACCACGTGCGCGGACGCGGTGATCTCGGAAACCCCGACGTCGTCCACGGCGCACGAGCGGATCCGCCCGCGGAAGTGCTCGTCGTGCTCGGTCGTCACCTGCAGCGGGACGAAGGACTGGGACACCGCGGTGCGGAAGTCCGTGAAGTCCTTGGCGACCGTTGTGGTGGCGGGATGGACGGCGGCGGTCACGACTCACCTCACAACGTCGAGAGGGACCCAATTTCGTATACGATAAGCGATACGATCTACCGGGACAATGCCCCCTTCGTCCGGAAGCGCCGCCCGTCAGCGGGCGACCAGCGCGACCAGCGCGGTCAGCGCTCGCCGGATTTCGCCGGATTTCGCGGTGCGGGCCTGTCAGCGCCGTGTGTGCCCGTGTGTGCCCGTGTTTGCGCCGTGTGCGCGCCGTGCCAGCGGTCCGTCCCAGGCTGGGTGCGTCCGGAAGCGAAGGGGATTTCCATGTACGACGTAGTGATCGTGGGCGCGGGCCCGGTCGGCCTTTTCCTGGCAGGCGAACTCGGCTTGGCGGGGTGTTCGGTCCTGGTGCTCGAACGGGAGCCGGAGCCCGGCTCCTCGTGGCGGGCGCACCCGCTGGGGATGCGGGGCCTGTCCGCCGCGTCGGTCGAGGCGTTCTACCGCCGCGGGATGCTGCACCCGCTGCGGACGGCGTCGGGTGTCCCCGACGATCCCGCTGCGGACGAATCGGCGCCCCCGCGCAGCGCGGGCCATTTCGGCGGGATGGTGCTCGATCCGGCCGGGATCGACCTCGCCGCGCTGCCGTTCCGGCTGCCCAGCCCGGCTTCCGAGGGCATGCTGACCAGCCTCGAAGCGGTCGAGGAGGTCCTGGCCGAGCGGGCGGTGAAGCTGGGCGTGGAGATCAGGCGCGGCATCACCGTGGACGCCGTCGCGCAGGACGAGGAGAGCGTGGCCGTGCGCGTGGGCGAGCACGAGTACGCGGCGCGCTGGGCTGTCGGCTGCGATGGCGGGCGCAGTGTGGTGCGCGGGCTCGCGGGCTTCGAGTTCGTCGGCACCCAGCCGCAGCTCACCGGGTACGTCATGCTCGCGACCGTCGCCGATCTCGAAAAGCTGAGTCCCGGGTTCACCCTGACGCCGACGGGCATGTACGTCCGGATGCCCACGGACGGGCACCTCGGCGTGCTGGACTTCGACGGCGGCGCGTTCGATCGCTCGAAACCGCCGTCCCGCGACCATCTCCAGGCGGTGCTGCGCCGCGTGTCCGGTACCGACGTGACGCTGACCGGCGTCCAGCTCGCTTCGAGCTTCACCGATCGGGCGATGCAGACGACGACCTACCGGCGGGGGCGGATCCTGCTCGCGGGCGACGCCGCGCACATCCACTCGCCCCTTGGCGGGCAGGGACTCAACACCGGCCTCGGCGACGCCATGAACCTGGGCTGGAAGCTCGCGGCGACCGCGCTCGGGCACGCGCCCGACGGGCTGCTCGACACCTACACCCGCGAGCGCCATCCGATCGGCGCGCGGGTGCTCGACTGGTCGCGCGCCCAGGTGTCGGTCATGCGCCCGGACCCGTATGCGCGGGCGCTCCAAGAGGTGATCCGCGACGTGCTCGGAACCCGTGACGGGACGACCTACGTGTTCGAGAAGACCTCGGGGGCGTCGATCCGCTACGACCTCGGCAGCGAGCAGCCGCTGATCGGCCGCGTCTCCCCGGAGTTCCGGCTCGACGACGGCACCCGCCTCGGCGACCTGATGGACGACGGCCGGGGTGTCGTGTTCGACTTCGGCGCCGACCGTGGCCTGCGGGATTCGGCGATGGGCTGGGAAAGCCGGATCCGGTACGCCGCCGGCGCGGCGAAGAACGACCTCGGATTCGGTGCGGTGCTCGTCCGCCCCGACGGCGTCGTCGTCTGGACGGGCGATCGCGTCCCCGACCGGGAAGCGTTCGAGCGGGCCGCGAGCCGGTGGTTCGGCACCCCGGCGGCCTGAACTCCCGGCTCCGGGGCGGTCCGTGCCGCGATCGCCGGTGACATCGGTGATCGCGGCACGGGCGAAGCGGCTACCGGGGCTGGTCCGCCCACCAGCGGCGGCCGGCTTCGGGAAGGGTGGAAATCGGGTCGTAGTAGGGGTAGCGGCGCTGGAGCGCTTCGGGGTCCTCCAGCTCGATACCGGTGCGGTAGTTCTTCGTCCAGTACGAGATGCCCTTTTCGCGGTCGTACTCGGCGAGCTGGTGCACCCAGCGCTTCCCGACGTAGGGCACGTCGCAGACGATCCGCGGCGTGGCGTACCCGGGCAGGTACCCCATGATCGCGTGCTGGAGTTCCTGTGCTTCGTGCACGGAAACGCGCCAGTGTTCGGCGTTCGGGATCATGTCGCACATGTAGAAGTAGTACGGCAGGATGTTCGCCTCGCCCTGGAGCGCGAAGCACAGGTCGAGCAGCTGCGCCGGGGTGGCGTTGACGCCCCGCATCAGCACGCCCTGGTTGCGGACGTCCCGCACGCCGACGTTCAGCGCGGTTTGCGCGGCCTCGGCGACCAGCGGGGTCACCGACTGCGCGTGGTTGACGTGGGTGTGGATCGCGAGGTTGACCCCGCGCCGCTGCGCGGTGACGGCGACGCGCTCGAGCCCTTCGACGACCTTCGGCTGCAGCCAGTGCTGCGGCAGCCCGGCGAGCGCCTTCGTGGCGAGCCGGACGTCGCGGACGGTGTCGATGTCCATCAGCCGCATGAGGAACGATTCGAGCTGGTGCCACGGCACGTTCGCCACGTCACCGCCGGACACCACGACGTCCCGCACCCCGGGGGTGCGCTTGAGGTAGTCGATCATCGCGTCCTGGCGGTCGACCGGCTTCAGCGTCAGCTTGTGCTTGTCGATCTGCTCCGTCGAGTTGCCGACGAGGTCCATCCGGGTGCAGTGGCCGCAGTACTGGGGGCAGGTCGAGAGCAGCTCCGCGAGCACCTTCGTCGGGTACCGGTGGGTGAGCCCTTCGGCGACCCACATCTCCGCCTCGTGCAGCGAGTCCCGCTCCGAATGCGGGTGGCTCGGCCATTCCTCGTCGCGGTCGCTGCGCACCGGCAGCATGTAGCGGCGGATCGGGTCGGCGTAGAACGCCTCGGTCACCTTCGCCGGGTCCGAGCCGGCGTCGGGCGCCATCGTGTTCAGCATCTGCGGCGGGATGAGCATCGACATCGTCGCCATCGCGCGCTGGTCCTCGGCGAGGTCGTCGTAGAACCGCTCGTCGAGCAGGTCGCCCATCAGCGTCTTGAGCTGCTTGATGTTGCGGACGCAGTGCACGCGCTGCCACTGAGCGTCACGCCATTCCGCTTCGGTGACCTGGGACCAGCCGGGGAAGCGGCGCCAGTCCGGTTCGGCCAGTTCCGTCCGCCGGTAGTCGTACGGCTGGTCGAAGGTGTCGGCGGCTGGCGAGACAGGTTCCTGGATCGCAGTCACTTGTGCTCCTCGTCGTCGGGATGGCGTTAAAATATCCTGTCATACAGTCAGTGATCCGTAAATCTTATCGTCACGGTGTGGTTCGTGCCCGACGAACGAACCACCTCGGCGACCAGGCAGACTTGGCCACCGTGACCGAAGCGAAGACGACGCTGCTGACCGGCGGGCGGATCCACACGCCGAGTTCCCCCGACGCCACCGCGATGGCCGTCACCGACGGTGTGGTGATCTGGGCAGGCCAGGACGAGCCCGCCCGCGCGCTGCACCCCGGCGCCGAGGTGATCGACCTCGACGGCGCGTTCGTCACCCCCGGCTTCGTCGACGCCCACGTGCACGCCACCGCGACCGGCCTGCACGTCACCGGCCTGGACCTGACCGCGGTGCGGGACGCCGGTGAGCTGCTCGCCGCGATCCGCGCCGCCGCGCGGCCGGGGGAGGTGCTGCTCGCGCACGGCTGGGACGAAAGCGCCTGGACGAGTCCCCGCCTGCCCAGCCGCGCCGAGATCGACGACGCCGTCGCGGGCGTGCCCGTCTACCTCAGCCGGATCGACGTCCATTCCGCACTCGTCTCGACCGCGCTCGCCGAGTTGGTTCCCGCCGTCCACGACGCGGCGGGCTGGTCGGCCGAGGGGCCGGTCACCCGCGAGGCACACCACCTGGTGCGCGCCGCCGCGCGCGGGGCGATCACCGGCGAGCAGCGCCGCCATGCGCAGAGGGCCTTCCTCGCCGCCGCTGCCGCCCGCGGTGTGGTGAGCGTGCACGAATGCGCCGGCCCGGACATCTCCGGTGAAGACGATCTCGCCGACCTGATCGCGCTGGCCGGGCCGGGCACCCCCGAAGTCGTCGCTTACTGGGGCGAACTCGGCGCGTTCGACACGGCCGAGCGGCTCGGCGCCGCCGGGCTGGCAGGCGACCTGTTCGCCGACGGTGCGCTCGGCTCCCGCACCGCGGCGCTGACCAGCCCGTACCACGACGACGCCGGCACCGACGGTGCCGCCTACGTCGACGCGCGGACCGTCGCCGAGCACGTCGTCGCCTGCACCGAGGCGGGGCTGCAGGCCGGGTTCCACGTCATCGGTGACGCCGCGATCGGCACCGTCGTCGAGGGCTTTTCGGTCGCCGAGGAGTCCGTCGGCAGGCGCGCGCTGGCGGGTGCGCACCACCGCCTCGAACACGTCGAAATGGTCACGCGCGAGCAGGCACAGGCGCTCGCGCGCTGGGGGATCGCCGCCTCGATGCAGCCCTTGTTCGACGACGCGTGGGGCGGCGAAGACCGGATGTACGCCAGCAGGCTCGGCGTGGAGCGCGCCGCGGGGCTGAACCCGTTCGCCGCGCTCGCGGCCGAAGGCGTCCTGCTCGCGTTCGGGTCGGACACCCCGGTCACCGCGCTCGACCCGTGGGCCTCGGTCCGCGCCGCCGTGCTGCACCGCACGCCGGGATCGGCCCTTTCCCCTCGCGCGGCGTTCACCGCGCACACCAGGGGCGGTCATCGCGCGGCCGGGATCACCGACGGCAGCACCGGCAGCCTCGTCCCCGGCGCGCCCGCGCACTACGCGGTATGGGCCGCCGACGAACTCGTCGTCGCGACCTCGGACTCGCGCGTGCGGCGCTGGTCGACCGACCCGCGTTCCGGGGTGCCGCCGCTGCCGAGGCTGGGACCGGGCGTGCCCCTGCCCACGTGCCTCCGCACGGTGCGCGACGGAGAGACGATCTTCGAAGCCACGGCGCCATAACCGGGCTTCAACCCGTACCGCCTAGGGTTGGCCGGTGCCCGCAACACTCGCCGACCCGGAGCCCGCGCCGTCCGGGAAGACCGCGGCGGCCGGACAGTCGCGTTCGGACGGACGCCGCGCCTGGCTCCCGTGGCTGGTCCGCCTCGTCGGTGCCGTGGCGTCCGGTTTCGTCCTGTTCCTCAGCTTCGCCCCGCGTCCACTGTGGTGGTTGGCGCCACTCGCCTTCGCCGGGTTCGGGCTGGTGCTGCACGGCCGCCGGTTCTGGGGTGGGTTCGGCTACGGCACGGCATTCGGGGCCGGCCTCTTCGTGCCGTTGCTGACCTGGATCCAGGACTTCGTCGGCCCCGGCTTCGGCCCGGTACCCTGGCTGGCGCTGTCCCTGGTGCTGGCTGCCTACCTCGGGCTCGTCGGCGGGCTCGGTTCGTTCGTCCAGCTTCTTCCGTGCGCCCCGTGCTGGCTCGCGCTCGTCGCCATCGCGGCCGAAACGCCCCGCGCCTGGTTCCCGTTCGGCGGTTTTCCGTGGGGCCGCGTCGCGTTCAGCCAGCCGGAGGGCGCCTACCTGTCCCTCGCCTCGATCGGTGGCGCACCGCTCGTCGGGTTCGCCGTCGCGCTGTCCGGGTTCGGGCTGGCCCGGGTGATCCTTCGGCTGCGCGCGCGCGAGTGGCGGCCGGTCGTGGTGCCCGCGCTCGCCACGCTGCTCCCGCTCGTCGCGGGGCTCGCGGTGTGGCCGACGATCGGCACCGAGGCGCAGGACGGCACCAGGACCGTCGCGGCGGTGCAGGGCAGCGCACCGGACACCGGGCTCGGGCTGTTCGTCAACGGTGCCGATCTCCGCAGCACGCACATCGCGGAAAGCGAGCGCCTGATCGCCGATATCAAGGCGGGCAAGGTGCCCAGACCCGACCTGGTCGTCTGGCCGGAGACCGCGACCGCGGTCGACGGGCCCGATCCCCGCCTCGACCGGCTCGTCGCAGACTTCGGCGTGCCCGCGCTGATCGGCGCGTCCTACGAGCTGCCCGGCCGCCGCTACGAGAACGCGCTCGTCGTCTGGGACCCGCGCACCGGCCAGGGCCGGCGCTACACCAAGCAGCAGCTGGTGCCGTTCGGCGAGTACGTGCCCGCGCGCGCCCTCACCGAGCTGGTCAGCCCGTTCACGCGGTCGATCGACGAGCGGACCCCCGGCACCGGCGACCCCGCCGCGCTGGACGTCGCGGGCACGAAGGTCGGCGCGATGATCTGCTACGAGGTCGCGTACGACTACACGGGGCGCGAGGCCGTGGACGCGGGCGCGGAGCTGCTCACGTCGCCGACGAACAACGCCTGGTACGGGCACAGCGACATGACCTACCAGCACCTGGCGATGTCCCGGCTGCGTGCCGTCGAGCACGGCAGGGCGGTCGTGGTCGCGGCGACCACCGGGGTCAGCGAGATCATCCAGCCCGACGGCACGGTCAGCGGGTCCACCGGCATGTTCACGCCGGCGTCGCTGGTGCGGAGCGTGCCGCTGCGCACGACGGTTACAGTGGCGGACCGGCTCGGTGCGTGGCCGGAGTACGTGCTGGCCGCCGCGGCCGTGGCAGGGGTGCTGGCCGGAATCACGCGACGGCGGAGGAGCCGGCGCGCCGAGGAGACGCGAACAGGGGCGGCCGGGTAGCCGCTCCGCAGGGGAGGGACAGCGGATGGCGCAGGCGCCGCGAAGGGCACGGGGGATCGAGCCGGTGCTGGTGGTGATCCCCACCTACAACGAGCGCGACAACCTGCCGCCGATCCTGCGCAGACTGCACGCCGTGCTGCCGGGAGCGCACGCGCTGGTCGTCGACGACGGCAGCCCGGACGGGACCGGCGAGATCGCGGACAAGCTCGCCGCGGACGACGACCGCGTGCAGGTGCTGCACCGGACCGAGAAGGCGGGCCTCGGCGCCGCCTACGTCGCGGGCTTCCGGTGGGGCCTCGCCAGGGAGTACGCGACGATCGTCGAAATGGACGCGGACGGCTCGCACGCGCCGGAGGACCTGCCGCGCCTGCTCGACGCGCTCGGGGACGCCGATCTGGTGATCGGCTCCCGGTACGTGACCGGCGGCAGCGTGGTGAACTGGCCGAAGCACCGCGAGATCCTGTCGCGGGGCGCCAACCTCTACTCGCGTATCGCGCTCGGCGTCGGCGTGAAGGACATCACCGCCGGGTTCCGCGCGTACCGGCGCGAAGTGCTCGAAGAGCTGGCGCTCGACGAGATCGCCTCGCACGGTTACTGCTTCCAGATCGATCTGACGCTGCGCACCGCCGACGCGGGGTTCGAAATCGTGGAGGTGCCGATCACCTTCACCGAGCGCGAGATCGGCGAGTCGAAGATGAGCGGCTCGATCATCAGGGAGGCGTTCCTGCGCGTCGGCCTGTGGGGCGCGCGGCGGCGCTGGGCACAGGTCAGCCGCAGCACCGGCCGCGGCTGACCCCGGACAGCGAAGAACCCCCGTGGCGGGAGGTCACGGGGGTTCTTCCGATGTGGTGGGAACGGGCTGATCAACTACGCCGAGCGGGAGGTTCGACGGCCCTTGAGCTCGGCGAGACGTTCGTTCAGCAAGTCCTCGAGCTCCGGGATCGAACGCCGCTCCAGCAGCATGTCCCAGTGCGTCCTCGGGGGCTTGACCTTCTTCTGCTCCTGCTGCTCGCCATCGATGATCTCGGACTCGCTGCCGTGCAGACGGCACTCCCACACCGGCGGGATCTCGGCGTCGTCGGAGAACGGCACCTCGAACTCGTGGTTCTTGGGACAGGCGTACCGGACCGTACGGCGCGGTGCGAGATCGTGATTGCGGTCGGTCTCGTAGCTGACCGCTCCCAGCCGGCTTCCACGGAGAACACGGTCGGCCATGATGGGGTCCTTTCAGTCGGCTCCAGGGAGAGCCTGGGTGATGCTCACTGTATGCAACGATCGGCGGGTCGGCAGGATTCCCCGGCCAGCATGTCGTTGCTCACGATGAGCTGCGTCACCCGTTGGCAACAGCTTCCTCTGATAGGAGGCGCTTCGGCCCCCGACGTGACGCGTTTACAGAGGTCTTCTTGGGGAGATCACCCGTTCGGGCGAGTCGTCCTACCAATCATGTCAGCCGTAACTGACCGTGTTGGGCCGTGGCGGGTCCGAGGTGTCCTGTCCGGTAGTGGCGGCGGCACAATACTTGGTAACGCATCGTAGTCAGTTCGGCCTCCCGGAGTGGCGAAGCTGAACTTTCAACTATACCCGGTTCGGTGTCGGCTACCACTACCGTGTCGCCTGCTCGTAACACTTCGCCGTCGCGGACGCGTGCGTTGAACCGGCCGGTCGCCCCGCACCAGCAGAGGACTTCGACCTGGACCGGCTGCAGCTCGTCGGCGAGTTCGAAGAGCCGCCGCGCGCCGGGGAACAGCTCGCTGCGGAAGTCCGTGGCGATCCCGAAGCAGTAGACGTCGACCTGGACGTCGTCGGCGAGCTCGGCGAGCTGCTCGACCTGGGCGGGGGAGAGGAACTGGGCCTCGTCGACGATCAGGTAGTCGACGTGCCGCCCCGCCGCCCACTGCTCCTTGACCAGCGCGCGCAGATCGGTGTCGGCGCCGACCTCGTTGGCCGTGCTGGTGATCCCGATCCTGCTGGTGATCTGCGGCGCGCCGGACCGGTCGTGGCGGACCAGCAGCAGCCCGCGCCTGCCCTGCCTGGCGTGGTTGTGGTTGATCTGGAGTGCGAGCGTCGACTTCCCGCAGTCCATCGGCCCGTAGCAGAACTTGAGCCGCCCGGCCGCCGGTACGGCCCGCCGCGCGCCCGCCGCGGGCACCGACGACAGGGCGTCGGTCGGGTCCAGGTCGTTCTCGTCGAGCGTGGTCACGACGAGCGACCCTATCGGGAGCACTCCGCGTCACACCCCTCGAACCCTGCGCGACGAATCGCGGGCCGACCGGCCAGGCGGTTCCGGGTCGCGGGCCGTAGGGTGGTCAGCCACACTCCGGTGGAGGAGAGGGGACTGGCGTGCAGATCACGCGCGCGCAGCGCAACGCCGTCGCGGAGAAGATCACCCAGCTCGAACGGTCCTTCTACGGCCGTGGTCCGAGCAACGTCAAGGTTTCGGTGAGCCAGGACGAGCCGGTGAGCCTGGTGGTGCTGTCCATCGACAGCCTCACCGCCGGCGACAGCGTGCTCGGCGAGCGCGGGTACCGCGAAGCCGTGATCCGGCACCACGAGGCGCTGCACGAGGCCACCCGTGAGGACTTCATCGGCGTGGTGGAGGAGATCGTGGACGCGAAGGTGCACGCCTACCTGGCGCAGGTGCACCCGGTCACCGGGCACGCCGTGCGCGTGTTCATCTTCGCCGACCCCGGCGACTCGCTCGAACTCGACGGCTCGCACTAGGTTCTGTTCAAGCGGCGGAGCCGCTTGCAGTGGGCCGTCAGCTTGCACCGCCGCCGGTTCTGCGTAGTGAAGACAGCGTGGTGAAGACACTGCCGCATGAGTCGGCGATCCCGGAGTCAGGGGCCGCGTCAGGTTCGGCTACCCGCACCGCCACGCAAACCACTTCACAACATTTCCTAGGCCCGCGTTCGGCGGCTGACCGCGGCACCGGCCCGCGGCTATGATCAAGAAGCTTCGCCGTGCGGGCGAAGCGTGAGCTGACAATTCCAGAACGGTCTTCGGATGGTTCGGCAGCGCGTCGCGGACGCGAGGCGGAGCCACCCGGACGAGATGACCCGCCGGTGGGCGGGGGCGAGGGTGGCAGCCCGCGTCCCGGCACGCCGCGGGTCCGAGCAGAGGAGCTGTCTCGTGATGACAACCAGTACCCCGGTCTTCCCGGCGGAGCTGTGCCCTCGTGCCGCCGATGTCGACGGCACGCGGATCCGGCCGGGCGCGTTGCGGCGCATGGTCTCCGGCGTCGTGGCACGCCGGGAGATCTGGGCCCCGCAGGTCCGGTTCGACCTCGCCGAGCGTTATTTCACCCGGCTCTACCGCGACGATCTGGTCGAGGTGTGGCTGATCTGCTGGGAGTTCGGCCAGGACACCCTGCTGCACGACCACGGCGGCAGCGTCGGCGCGTTCGCGGTGGCGAGCGGCACCCTGGTGGAGGACTACGCCGCCGAGCCGGGCGCGCCGCGCCTGCGCACCCGCGCGCACGCTGAGGGCGACGCTGTCGCCTTCGGCACCAGGTACCTGCACAACCTCGTCAACACCGACACCACGCCGGCGGTGACGGTCCACGCCTACTCCCGGCCGCTGCGGTCGATGAACTTCTACTGCTGGCTGAACTCCGGCATGCACCACCTGCGCGAGATCCCGTGCGACTCACCGGAACCGCCCACCGGCGATCTCGAAGCGCTCGCCGCGACCGCGAGGGCCGTGCAGCGATGACGGCGTACGAGGACCTGATCTCCCGCAAGCTCGCCGAGGCGACCACGGGGCTGCGCCGGTACCGCCCGGACGAAGCGGCCGACGCCGTCCGCCGCGGCGCGCTCCTGGTCGATCTCCGGCCGCTGGAGTACCGGTTGCGCGGTGGCGAGATCGCCGGCGCCGTCGCGGTGTCCCGGCACGTCCTGGAATGGCGTCTCGACGTCACCAGCCGCTGGCGGCTGAAGGAACTGGCCGAGGGCGACCTCGGCCGGGAGATCATCCTGGTCTGCAACGAGGGGTACACCTCGAGCCTCGCCGCGCGCCAGGTCCGGGACCTGCTCGGGCTCACCGCGGTCGGGGACGTCGAAGGCGGGTTCGCGGCGTGGAAGGCGGCGGGACTGCCGGTCACGCCGCGGGTGGTGCCGGTCAAGGAGCCGGACGTCTCGACCGGGGTGTGCGGGTAGGACCCCGCGTCCGGCCGGTGCTCACGCGAGGCCGTCGCGGCGCACCGGCCGGACAGTCCACAGTGGATAAAAGGGCTAGTCGTCCTTCTTCTTCTTTTTCGGATCGTGGCGCGGCTTTCCCGGCTTGTCGTCGTCCCCGTCCCCGTCCCTCTTCTCCCGTGTCTTCGCCGGGGGCTTCGCGTTGCCGGTCACGGTCACCGGTGGCGCCACTTCGGTCACCGGCGCCACCTCGGTCACCGGCGGCGCCGTGACGGTGACCGGTGGCGCCGGGCGGCCGTGCGTGTCGGCGGCGGCGGTGACCACGACGGGAGGGGGCGGCGAGGTCGTGACGGGTGCGGCCGGCGGCGCGGGCCGGTCCTTCGGCGGGGTCGGGCCGAGCGCGCCGGGCAGCATGACCGTGAACGCGGCGGCCGCGGCCGTCACGAGTGCGCCGGTCACCAGGACGCGGGGCCGCCAGGAGCGGTGGCGGGGCGTCATCGAGTCGATTCGGGGTGTGACCACCGAGCCGGGATCGGTGAGCGACTGGGTCACCTCGGCCGCGGTCGGCCGCGCCCCGGGGTTCCGCGCGGTCATCCACCGCAGGAGCGCGACCAGGTCGGGAGGCACGTCCACGGGCACCCGCGGCGGCCGGTTGAGCCTGGCCACCGCGGATTCGGCGAGGCTGCCGCCGTACTCGCGTTCGGCGGTGAGGCACTCGATGAGCACCAACCCGAGCGAGTAGATGTCCGCCGGTGCGCCGACGGGGTGGCCGAGCACCTGTTCCGGGGCGAGGTAGGCGGCGGTGCCCGCGACCGCGCCGGTGGCGGTCACCCTGGTCATGTCCAGTGCCCTCGCGATGCCGAAGTCGCCGATCATCGGGCCGTCCTGGCCGAGCAGGATGTTGGCAGGCTTGAGGTCGCGGTGCGTGACGCCGCGGTCGTGCACGTGCGCGAGTGCGTCGCCGAGCGCCTTCGCCAGCTCGATGACGTCGGCGGGGGACATCGGCCCGGCTCGCAGGCGATCGGCGAGGTTCTCCCCGTCGACGAGCCGCATCACCAGGAACGTCTGCCCGTCCTGCTCGCCGGTGTCGTAGAGCGGCACCAGGCAGGGGTGGTCGAGGCTGCTCAGGATGGTGATCTCCCGCAGCCGCCGCCGCTGCTCGACCGCCATCGCGTCGTGGTGGAAGACCTTCACCGCGACCTCGCGGTTGAGGTGCGTGTCGAACGCGCGGTGCACGTGCGCGGTGCCACCGCGCCCGATCAGCCTGCCCACCTCGTAGCGGCCGGCGAGCATCGCGGGCGGTTCGGCCGCGCCGTTCTCGACCGGCCAGTCCACTTCGGGCACCACGAACTGGGACTCCGTCGTGCCGTCCTGGTCAGCCGGACGTGCCATAGCGCGCCTTTCGTCGCCGGTACTCCACTTTGAACACCGCGTCGAAGATAACGCCCGCGACCGCATCGGCCAACCGAAGGCCCCTGCCGCGGGTGCCGTTCCCGATGATCGGGTTCGCGCGGTGCGCCCGGCCCTACCCGCCCAGTGCGGCGCCGGCGAGTGCCGCGGCCTGCGCGCGGATCTCCGGTACCGCGGTGCTTTCGAACACCTCGCCGCGCCGGAGCGCGCCGAGCACGTACACCGGCCGTGGCCGTCCGTCGCGGCCGAGAACGCGGCCGTCGACGCCGGTCGCGACGCCGAGGCCGACCGGGTCCGGCCGGGCGGCTCCCGTCTCGAACAGCCCGCGCACCAGCGGATCCGGCCGGTCACCCGCGGTGCGGAAGCCGGTCGCGTTCACCACCCAGCCGACCGGGAGCGACCGGTGCCCCGACGGCGTGGTCAGGTCGACTTCGAAGCCGTTCTCGTTGGGGCGCAAGCGATCCACGGTCGCCGGGCGGACGACGAGCCGCCCTGCGCGGATGAGCGCCCGGACGTGGTCGTGGGTCGTCGGCGCGGCGCGGTGGCGGTGCACGTCCCAGTACCGGTTGACCCGGTCGAGGAACCGCCGCCGCTCCGGCACCGCGAGCTGGCGCCACAGCCGCGGCGTGTGCGGCCGCATCCGGTCGACGAACTCGCGCCAGCGGCCGGGGTCGTCGGCGAGGCTCCGGCGGGCGTACCGCAGCAGATCGCCGACGGAGGCCGCCGAGCGCGGCGGTTCGGGGAGACCGGCGGGGGCCGGTGCGCCGGGTGCGTGCGGCCGTGGCACCAGTCCGTGCCGGGAGACGGCGTGCACCACCGTGCGCGGGTTCGCGTCGGTGATCGAGGCCGCGATGTCCATCATGGACAGTCCGGTGCCGAGCACCAGCACCGGCGAGCCGTCGGCGACACCGGCGATCCCGTCGCCGGTCCACGGATCGGCCACGTAGCGGGAGGTGTGGCCGGGCAGCAGCCGGGACAGCGGGTCGCCGCCACCGGCGCCGGTGGCCAGTACCGCGGTGTCCGCGCGCAGCGGTGCGCCGCGCGAGAGCCGGATCGTGACGCCTTCCTCGTGGGGTGCCAGTCCGGTCACCGTGTCGGTCACCCGGCGGACTTCGGCGAACTCGACGGCGCGCCGCTCTTCGCTCCGCAGCGTCTCGGCGAGGTAGGTGCCGTAGTCGCCGCGCGGCAGGAACGCGCCGTCATCGGCGTCGTGGCCGCGCGCCCGGCTCCACCGGACGAAGTGGCCGGGATCGTCGTCGAAGGCGCTCATCTTCCCGGCCGGGGTGTTGAGGAGGTGCCGCGGATCGCCGGTGCGGTAGGCGAGGCCGGGGCCGAACTCGCCGGTTCGGTCCACGAGGGTCAGCCGCATCGGGCGGCGGCCGGTGGCTGCGGCGCGCAACAGGTGGACCGCGGCCAGCGTGCCGCTCGCACCGGCGCCGACGAGCGCCACCCGCGTCGGCCGTCCACCACGGTCGGTTCGATCGGCGCTGGACACAGGTGAGATCCCTTCCTGGAAGGTGGCTCGTTCGTGACGGTATCGAACGCGGTCGTGCCGGACAAGCGAACAGCCGCACGGCTTGGCCGGTGCTGTGCGAGTGCGCACGGGCGACGGCGGACGCCATCGCGGGACAATGCGGAAAACCGGAAAACCCCGCTACGGCAAGGAGTTCGCGATGGATGATCACGAACTGGCGAGGTCGCTCGCCACCACGGCCGGAGAACTGCTGCTCGACCTGCGCCGGGGAGCGGCCGGGCCGGTCGGGTGCAAGCTCGGCGACGAAGGGGACCGGCGCTCCCACGCGCTGCTGGCGGAGTCGCTGCGGCGGCATCGGCCGCGCGACGCCGTCCGGTCCGAGGAAGGCGGCAAGACCTCGGACGCCGCGCTGCTGAACGGCAGGCTCTGGATCATCGACCCCCTCGACGGCACCAAGGAGTACTGCGATCGCGACCGCGCGGACTGGGCCGTGCACGTCGCGCTGGCGGAGCGGGGGAAGCTGGTCGCCGGTGCGGTGGCGCTGCCGGCGCACGGCCGCACCTACGCCACCGACGATCCGGTGCGGCTCGCGGCGGATCCGCCGCACGCGCGCTACCGCGTCGCGGTGAGCCGCAGCCACCGGCCCGCGCTGGTGGACGCGCTGGCGGAGGAGCTCGACATCGAGACCGTGCCGATGGGATCGGCCGGGGTCAAGGTGATCGCCGTGCTCACCGGCGCCGCCGACGCCTACGTCCATGCGGGCGGGCAGTACGAATGGGACAGCGCGGCGCCGGTCGCGGTGGCTTCCGCGGCGGGTGCGCACACCTCGCGGGCGGACGGCTCGGAACTCGTCTACGGCAACGCCTCGCCCAGCATCCCCGACCTGCTCGTCTGCCGCCCGGCGGTCGCGGAGACCATGCTCGCCGCGATCGGCGCCGCCGCGCGCAAATCCGGCATGCGCTGAACGAGATCCATGGTGGACGGTCCGCATCGGACCGTCCACCATGGATTTTACGGCTACCGGTAGCCGTACCGGAGCATCAACGGCGCGACGCCGGCGAAGGCGGCCAGCTTCCCCGGCAGCGGCATCGTGTCGCGCCAGCGTTCGCGCTGCTGGATCTCGATCCGGCCGTGCCGGAGGCGGTCGGGGTTGCCGGTCACCGTGTGGTTGGCGCCGAGCACCACCGAGGTGTCGGAATCGAACGAGATCGCGCTCGCGTCCGAGTACCCGGCGAACCGGGCGATCTCCTCGGTCACCGCGCGCGGCCGCCTGGTGAAGTCCTCGTACCGGATCCGGAGGTACTTCGCCGGGTCGAGGGCGGCCCCGACCGCCTCCGAGGCCACGTTGAACCCCGCCCAGTAGCCCAGTGTCCGCGGCGCGCTCATCCGCTCCAGGTAGTTCTTCGGCGCCAGGTACGAGGTCACCGTGGCCCTGGGGTCGCGGACGATGTGGAGCACCCGTACGTCGAGGTCGTCCCGCGCGGTCAGCACGGCGGCGTCCGCGGCGTACTTGGAACTGTCCACGATCACCTCGGCCCCGCTTCCCGCGGCGACCGCGTGGTGGACCTCCGCGATCGCGTCACCCAGTTCGTCCACTTCGGACGGACGACGGCGGCGGCCGAGCGACTCGGCGAGCCGCGGCGCGGTGTGCCGGGTGCGCAGGAAGCGCTGCTGCAGGTCCCACAGGCGTTCGGCGCCCTTGCGGTCGGGGCCGCTCGCACCGCCGAGGTGCTTGGCCCACACGTCGCAGTCGAGCAGGTCGAGCCCGCAGCCGCAGAGGGTGTTCGTGCCGTCCCTGAGCACGGCGTTCTTCCACAGGAAGTACCGCTCGCCGATGTGGACCGCGCCGGGCAGCTCGTTGAGGACGTTGCCGACGAACGTGCTCCCGCAGCGCATCATGCCGGTGATGTACAGGACGACGGGCCGCACCGGTCAGTCCTCGTCCTGCTCGAGCAGCACGAAGTGCTGCGGGACGTGCACCGCGAGCGCCATCCTGGTCCGCGCCGTGATGATCCGGCGCGCCGCCGATTCGGGGTCCCTGCTCAGGGTGAGCGAGGAGACGTTCGGGTTGAGCAGGGTCGCGCCGGCGCGGAAGTCGCCGAGCAGCGCCTTCCCCCGCGGGACCATCCTCGTCCGGGACACGGTGACCCCGGCCTCCTTGAACCGGTCGAGGAACCCGTTCTCCGCGGCCAGCCAGTACAGCTCGGGGTGCATGACCGCGCCGTCGCACGAGCCGCCCGTCTCCTCGACCTCGCAGGCGGCCAGCGCGAGTTCGCGGAAGACGTCCCGCCGCCCGGTCTGGTGGCGGAGGCCCTTCATGTTGAGCAGCCCTTCGACCTTGCCGTCCTTGCTGCCGTACAACAGGATTTCGTTCTCCTGCGTCCACATGCGCACGAACATCCGGTAGTCGATGAAACTGGCCAGCAGTCCCGGCCGCCGCACGAACTCGACCGGCACGTTCAGCGCCATTTCGACGTCGGTGAACCCGGCCTCCCTGAGCCCGGAGCCGAAGGTGGACTCCGGCGTCGCCTGGTACGCGGTGCCGCTCGGCCCGCGGTCGACGCCGGTGAACTCCTCGAGGTACGCACCATGCCCTTCGCGCACCCTGCCCACCTTGAGCAGGTGCCGGACCATGTACCGCGGCCTGGTCTCCAGCAGCGGGAAGGACGCGGGCAGGTAGGCGTGGAACGGGACGACGACCTCGTCCTCGTCCGTCCTCGCGGCGACCGCGCGCGCGAAGTCCTCGCCGGGGGTGAGGTTTTCGTTGTAGGAGTCCTCGTAGGGGATTTCGATCTCGCTGCCGAGGGTCTGGGTGTGCATGTCAAACTCCCTTGCGTTGTCGGTGTGCGGCGGGCGGGCCGGTCACGCGGCGGCCTGCTCGGCGAACTTCCGGTACCGCCCGGCGAGTTCGTCGGCCCAGACCCCGGTGTCCACCAGCCGCATGGTCCGGCACTCGTAACCGAGCAGCCGGCGCATGACGGCCATTTCGCGATCGGTGAAGGTCACCGTGCCGTCCTCGTCGATGTGGTCGATGCCGTCCGCGCGCTGGCAGTCCTCGTTGATCGCGATCGCGGTGTCCATCGGCATGTCGCCGGGCAGGTCCGGGGTGACGCCGTCACGGCCGACGCGCACCGGGTAGCCGCCGGGAAGCCCGTTCGGGGCGGGGGCGTGCGCGAGTACCCCGCTGTCGGTGGCCATCGCGTGCAGCACGCGCATCGCCGACGAAGCGGTGAGGAGCTGCCCGGCGTCGCCGCCGAGGCGGCGCAGCCGCCCGCTCAGGTGCGCGAACACCGCGCGGTGGGAGATGCCTTCGAGCGGCTCGCCGTGCACGGTCGCCGACAGGTGGTACGCGCCGTTCCCCTCGTCACCGAAGCGGGGGACGTAGTGGCTGAAGTAGTGCTGCGTCACCAGCTTCACCTCCACCGCGGACGGATCCGCGCCTGCCTCGATGGCGTGGCCGAAGGTCAGCGCGGGGATGATGTTGCCGACGTTGCCGATCCCGGTCGTCGGCGCCATCCCGGCCTTCGCCAGCACCGGGCCCACCGCGTCCGGGTAGGCGGCGTTCACCACCTTCGGCGCCGTGCCGGACTCCCGGATCGCTTGTGCCAGCAGGTAGTTCGGTGCGAGGTGCATGGGGAGCCACGGGCCGAGCTGGGCCTCGTCGAGCGCTTCGAAATCCGCCTTCGGCAGTTTCGTGATGATCCGCCACGACTGCAGGGACGCCGCCATGAAGACGATGTCCGGCCGCACGGCCGCGATGGTCTCCGCGGTGGCGGCCACGTCGTCGAGGTCGACCCGTTCGACCCGCACGTCGCCGAGCACGCCGAGGTTCGCGGCGGTCAGCATCGCCAGGTTCGCGGTCCTGGTGGCCTTCTCCAGATCGCGCCCCGCGAGCACCACCCGGTTCGTGTCGGGCGTGTTCAGCAGCAGCGTGAGCACGCGCGCGGCGAGGTCACCGCAGCCCACCACCATGATCAGTGGCTTTTCGTTCTCGGTCACGTCCTTCTCCTTTCCGGTGTCGGGTGTGGTTCGCCGGTGGGTCAGCGCCGGGACGACAGCAGGCCCCCGGCGCGGCGGACGCCGGCGGGCAGTCCGTCGATGTGGCGCTTGATGAACTCGAGCAGGCGGCGGGTGTTCCGGTTGACCTCGGCGTGGGTGCTGACGAACGCGCCGTGGCCCGCGAACTGGTCCGGTCGCATGCCGTCGGGTTCGACGGCGTTGCGGAAGTACGGCAGCCGTTCGAGCTTGGCGAGCACGGGTGCGGGCACCGGGCGGTCGATGGCGTCGCGGTCGAACCCGGTCAGCTCGCCGTCCCTGCGCATGGTCGCTTCGATGAAGTCCGGCTTGCAGGTGTAGGCGATCTCCGCGCCCGCGGTCTGCTCCAGGTGCATGCTGAGCAGATCCGTGTCCACGGACGGATGTTCGACCTCCAGGCTGGACAGCAGCATCTTCACCGGGTGGCGCCCCTCGCGCAGGATCCGGTCGATCCGCTTGAGCACCGCGACCTCGGCCCAGCGGACGTCGAGCGGGGTCAGGTCGACGCCGTGCTCCTCGGCCTCGGAGAGCAGATCCCCGTTGGAGCCGTACCGCCCGATCATGTGCGTGATCACGGCGCGCCAGCGTTCGGTGTCGATACCGGCCCGCTTCGCGTTGGCGAGCCCCGTTTCGACGGCGCGCACGCACGCCATGAACTGCGGCACGGTGTAGGTGAGCGTGTTGTTGATCGAGATGCCGCGGGAAACCAGTTCCGCGATCACCTCGTACCCCGCGGGCGTGCCGGGGACCTTGATCATCACGTTCGGGTCCAGCCCGGCCAGTTCGACGGCCTGGTCCAGCATCGTCGGCGCGTCGAACATCGTCCTCGGGTCGAGCTGGGCGGACACCCAGCCGTACCGGCCGCCGGAGTACCGCCACATCGGCATCATCGCGTTCGCGGACTGGGCCACCACCTCCCGGTAGACCAGGCCGAACACCGGTTCCGGGTCGAACTCCTTCTGCTGGGTGGCCTGCCGCCGCACCTCGCGCGACCAGGTCTCCGGCGAACTCAGCACGCTCTTCGCGATGAGCGACGGGTTCGTGGTCACGCCGCGCACCAGCGAGTGCGCCGGGTCGTCCAGCACCATGAACCGGTCGAACTGCGCCGTCCACCGCCTGCGGGTGGTGGGATCGGGCGCACGGTCGAGCACTCCGTCGCGCCAGGCGGGGAAGTCGGCAGGCGGGGAGTCCCACCAGATTTCGGCCGAGTCGGTGACCTGCTGGAGCTTCTCCAGGACGGTCAGATCGGTCGTGCCGGCTCCGTCGTTGGTGTTCTTGCGTAGCAAGGGCATCAGGATATTCCTCCGTTCCGGGTGGGGACCGTGGCCGCGGGCGATGGCAGGTTCGAAGACCACCGCCGCAGCAGGGCGGGCAGTTCCCGCATGGCGCCGAACCAGGTGACCTGGTCACCGGGGACCGCGTGCGGACCGGCCGGTGGCGTGCCGTCCGGGGCGTAGCCGAAGACGGTCATGCCCGCGCGCAGTCCCGCCAGCACGCCGGGCGCGCTGTCCTCGACCACCGCGCACCGGTCGGGGCGCACGCCGTGCGTCTCGGCGGCGTGCAGGAACAGGCCGGGGTCGGGCTTCCAGATCCCCACCTCGTAGGCGCTGTGGACGCGGTCGGCGGAGAAGAAGCGCAGGAGCCCGGTGTGCCCGAGGGTGTGCCGGATCTTGTCCGGCGGCGCGCTCGACGCGCAGCAGTACTGCTCTTCGAGCCCGCCGAGGACGGCCTCCACGCCTTCGATCCCGGCCAGGTCGCGGTCGAAGGCGGCCGCGCAGCGGGCACGGAACTCGCGGACGAAGTCGCCCGGGATCTCCTGGCCCGCGGTCTCGCCGAGTTCGGCCACCCAGTCGGCGACCTTGCGGCCCTGGATGAAGGCGAGCGCGGCGGAGGTGTCGAAGGACACTCCCAGCCGTTCCGCCATTTCCAGCATGACCTGCGCCGAAAGCGTCTCGCTGTCCACCAGTACGCCGTCGCAGTCGAAGATCACCATTCGATCGGCAGAACGCTTTTCGTTGTTCTCGGCAACCATGTTCGCCATTCCATCTCTTCGGTCCACTATGGACGAATTGAGCTGTGTGCTGTGCCGGCCGGATTCCCATCATCGCGACGGGGCCGGATTCATGGCAACACGAAAAGATGAACAGCGCGGGAGAGCGAGCGAGAAGTGAATTCAGGCGTCTTCGCGCGCGCGGTCTTCGGTGAATGCGCGCCGATAGGCCGTCGGTGAAATTCCGACCACCCGGTTGAAATGACGGCGAAGAGTGGTCGCCGTCCCCATTCCGACCTGCACGGCGATCTGTTCGACGCTCTCGTCGCCGGTTTCGAGCAGTTCCTGCGCGCGGCGGATGCGCTGGGTCAGCAGCCAGCGCAGCGGGCTCGTGCCGGTGACCGCGGTGAACCGCCGCCCGAAGCTGCGCAGGCTCATGTTCGCCTCGCGGGCGAGGCCGGACACGGTCAGCGGCTCGCCGAGCCGGGTCAGCGTGTGGTCGAGCAGGCTGCTCAGATCGTGCCGGTAGTCGGCTCCGTGCTCCTCGGCCTCGGCCAGTGGCGCCGCGATGAACTGGGCCTGGCCACCGGAGCGGTGCGGGGAAACCACGAGCCGCCTCGCCAGCGTGTTCGCCACGGCGGCGCCGTGGTCGTTGCGGACCATGTGCAGGCACAGGTCGATCCCGGCCGCCTGCCCCGCCGCGGTGAGGACGTCGCCGTCGTCGATGTAGAGCACCTCGGGGTCCACCTCGACGCGGGGGTAGCGCCGGGCGAGCCGTTCCGCGTACATCCAGTGCGTGGTCGCGCGGCGCCCGTCGAGCAGGCCCGCCGCGGCCAGCACGAAGGCCCCGGTGCAGATGGACGCCACCCGCGCGCCCCGCCGGTGCGCCCCGCGCACCGCGTCGACCAGGTCGGCGGGCGGTGCGTCCATGGCGGAGTCGCAGGCCGGGACGATGACCGTGTCGGCATCCGCCAGCGCGTCCAGGCCGTGGGTGGCCTCCGCGCGCAGCCAGCCGCCGACGCGCGCCCCTTCGGACGCGCAGATGGTCAGCTCGTAGCCGGCCTGCACGGCCTGCGGGTTTCCCTGGCCGAAGATCGTGCACGGGATGCTGAGCTCGAACAGGGGCATCCCGTCGGTCACGGCCAGCGCGAGGGTAGCCATGGCTTGAATTGTACGCATGGTGGCGTTCACGCCGCTTGTGGGGATCGATGGCTACTGTCAGTCTCGATGTCATGACCGATCAGACAACGAAGACGGAAGAAAGGCCCATATCGGGCGAACGTGTGCCCGTCGGTATCGGTAGCCGTGCTTGGCTGGCGATCGGTCTCGGTGTGGCCGCGGTCGGCTGGGGTGCGAACCAGTTCGCGCCGCTGCTGCTGATGTACCGCACCGAGCTGGGCATCCCGAACGCGACCGTGGAAGCCACCTACGGCCTGTACGCCGCCGGCCTCATCCCCGGTCTGCTGCTCGGCGGCCCGGTTTCCGACCGCTACGGCCGCCGCCGGGTGCTGGTCCCCGCACTGATCATCTCGGCGATCGCCAGCGTGGTCCTGATGTTCGGCGGGTCCGTGCTGGCGCTGCTCTTCGTCGGGCGGCTCGTCGCGGGCGTGGCCAGCGGCGCGGCGTTCAGCTCGGGTACGGCGTGGATCAAGGAACTCACCGCCGCGGGGTCCGGGCACGACCAGCACACCGGCGCCCGGCGCGCGACGATCGCGATGACCGCGGGTTTCGCCGCGGGACCGCTGGTGGCCGGCCTGCTGGCCCAGTGGGGCCCCGCGCCTGCCTTCAGCTCGTACGCGCCGCACGTGGCGCTCACGCTGCTGGCGGTGCCGTTCGTGCTGCGCACCCCGGAAACCCGTGAGGGGAACAGGTCGGCCGCGCTGTGGTCGCCGCTGCGCCTGCCCGAGGAGAGCAGCCGCCGCTTTCGGACGGTCGTCGCGCCGCTGGCGCCCTGGGTGTTCGGCGTGTCCTCGATCGCGCTCGCTTACCTGCCCGGCCTGGTGAAGGACCAGCTCGGGGAGAACGCGCTGGTGTTCAGCGCGGTGATCACCACGCTGACGATGGTCGCGGGCATCCTGGTCCAGCCGCTGGCGAGGCGCGTCAGCCACCAGGACAAGCCGTACCTGATCGCCACCGCGCTCGGCATCGTGATGGCCGGGCTCGTCATCGGCGCGATCGCCGCCGGGATCGGGCAGTGGTGGCTCATCGCCGTCTCGGCGGTGGTGCTCGGCGCGGGGTACGGCTGCTGCCTGGTGTGCGGCCTGATGGAGGTCCAGCGCATGGCGAGCCCGGAGAACCTGGGCAGGCTGACGGCGATCTTCCAGGCCATCGCCTACCTCGGGTTCGGCGTCCCGTACCTGCTCGCGATCGTCGAGCACGTGCTGCCGGTCCCGGTGCTGCTGTTGCTGGCCGCCGCGCTCGCCGTGCTGACGCTCGCCTGGACCGCCTACCGCGCGGTCCGCGGCTCCGGTTCGGGCTCCTCCGCCACCCGCGGTGCGCGAGCCACGAGCTGACCGCACCCCGTGAATGGGCCCCCTTCCCACGGGAAGGGGGCCCATTCACGGGTGGTGCTAGCCGTGCAGCAGGGAAATCAGCCGCGTGGCCTGATCGGCCGAGCCGAGGGTGTGGTCGAGCCGGAGATCGGGCTCGTCCGGTGCCTCGTAGGGGCTGTCGATCCCGGTGAAGTCGGAGATCTCCCCGGCGCGCGCCTTCGCGTAGAGGCCCTTCGGGTCACGGCTCTCGCAGATCTCCAGCGGCGTGTCCACGTGCACCTCGAAGAAGGCGACTCCGGCGTCGAAGTGGACCTGGCGCGCCAGCTCGCGGTGCTCGGCCAGCGGGCTGATCGCGGGCACCAGCACGATCTGGCCGGACGCGGCGATCAGCGCGGCGACGTGCGCCAGCCTGCGGAGGTTCTCCGCGCGGTCGCGCAGGCTGAACCCGAGGTCCGCGTTGAGCCCGTGCCGCAGGTTGTCGCCGTCGAGCACGAAGGCGGGCCGCCCGTGCGCGAGCAGCTCGCGTTCGGCGGCCACCGCGATGCTGGACTTGCCGGAGCCGGACAGGCCGGTGAACCACATCGTCGCCCCCAGCGCTTGCCGGTCTTCGGGGCCGACCAGCGAGGCGTGCCGCACCACGTTCGGGCTCGCGGCCCGCGCACCGTCGTCGCCGCCTGCCGAAGCGGGCAGCACCATCCCCGCGCCGACGGTGTTGTTCGTCGCCGGGTCGACCAGGATGAACGATCCCGTGGTGGCGTTGCGGCGGTAGTCGTCCACGGCGAGGGGCTTGTGCAATCGCAGCTTCAGCCTGCCGATGTCGTTCAACCCCAGCGAATCCGCCGACCGGTCGCTGTGCAGCGTGTTCACGTCGAGCCGGTACTCCATCGACACGATCTTCGCGCGCGTGGTGCTGGTGGTGTGCTTGACCACGAGCTCGGTGCCGTCGGTGAGGTCGCCCTGCTCGCTCATCCAGCACACCATCGCGTCGACTTCCTGGGTCAGCCGGGGCTGGTTTCCCTTGCGCGCGAGCACATCGCCGCGCGAGACGTCGATGTCGTCGTCGAGGGTCACCGAGATCGCCATCGGCGGGAACGCCGCGTCGAGCGGTCCGGTGGGGCCTTCGATGGAGGCGATCCGGGTCGCCGTGCCGGACGGCAGCGTGACCACCTCTTCGCCGGGGCGCAGCACACCGCCGGCGACGGTGCCCGCGTACCGGCGTTCACCGTGGCGGTCCGAGTCCGGCGGGCGGATCACGTACTGGACCGGGAACCGGACGTCGACGAGGTTCTCGTCGCTGCCGACGTAGACGTTCTCCAGGTGGTCGAGCAGTGTCGGGCCGCGGTACCAGTCCGATCGGGGCGACCGGGTCACCACGTTGTCGCCGTGCAGCGCCGAAACCGGGATCGCGGTGACGTCGGAGATGTCGAGGCGCCCGGCGAAGGAGTGGAACTCGTCGCGAATCTCTTCGAACCGGCGCTGGTCCCAGTCGACGAGGTCCATCTTGTTCACCGCGAGCACGACGTGCCGGATCCGCAGGAGCGAGGAGAGGAACGCGTGCCGCCGCGACTGCTCCTGCAGGCCCTTGCGCGCGTCGACGAGCACCACCGCCAGTTTCGCGGTGGACGCGCCGGTGACCATGTTCCTGGTGTACTGGGTGTGGCCGGGGGTGTCGGCGATGATGAACTTCCGCTTGGCGGTGGCGAAGTAGCGGTAGGCCACGTCGATGGTGATGCCCTGTTCGCGTTCCGAGCGCAGCCCGTCGGTGAGCAGGGACAGGTCGGTGTGGTCGTGCCCGCGCTCGTGCGACGTCTTTTCCACCGACGCCCACTGGTCTTCGAGCACGCCCTTCGAGTCGTAGAGCAGGCGGCCGATCAGCGTCGACTTCCCGTCGTCCACCGAGCCCGCGGTGGCCATCCGGAGCAAGGTGCCCATCAGAAGTATCCTTCCCGCTTGCGGTCTTCCATCCCTGCCGAGGAGATCCGGTCGTCCGCCCTGGTGGCGCCGCGTTCGCTGAGGCGGGAGAGCGCGGTTTCCGCGATGACCTGCTCGACGGTGCCCGCACTCGATTCGACGCACCCGGTGCAGGTGACGTCGCCGACGGTGCGGAAGCGGACGGTCGCCTCGAACGTCTCCTCGGCGGCGGAGGGCCGCAGGTGCCGGTGGGCGGAGAGCAGCATGCCGTCGCGGCGGAACACCGTGCGCTCGTGCGCGTAGTAGAGGGACGGCAGCGGAATGGCTTCCTCGCCGATGTAGGACCAGACGTCGAACTCGGTCCAGTTGGACAGCGGGAACACCCGGATGTGCTCACCCTTGCGGTGCCTGCCGTTGTACAGCGACCACAGCTCGGGGCGCTGCGCGCGCGGGTCCCACTGCCCGAACTCGTCGCGGAAGCTGTACATCCGCTCCTTCGCCCGCGCCTTCTCTTCGTCGCGGCGCGCGCCGCCGAACGCGGCGTCGTACCCGTGCTCGGTGATCGTGCGCAGGAGGGTCACGGTCTGCAGCGGGTTCCTCGACGGCCCGTCGTCGGTGACCCGGCCCGCGTCGATGTCGTCCTGCACCGCGCCCACCACGACTTTCGCGCCGAGCCTCGCCGCGCAGTCGTCGCGGAACTCGAGCACCTCTTCGAAGTTGTGCCCGGTGTCCACGTGCACCAAGGGGAACGGGAGCTTCGCCGGCCGGAACGCCTTCGCCGCGAGGTGGGCGAGCACGGCCGAATCCTTGCCGCCGGAGAAAAGCAGCGCTGGGCGTTCGAATTCGGCGGCGACTTCCCTGATCACGTGGATCGCTTCGGCTTCCAGAACCCGAAGGTGACTCAGTTCGTAGTTCGTCTTCAGCGTTGAGCCGGATTCGGCTGTCCGCACAGTGACCTCCTCGGTCGCCGGTTCTTTCCTTGAAGGACAAAGATTTTCCGGTACGAATTCAGGAGAACAAGGCCGCGGTCGCGGTGTCAACCCGACAGGTGCCCGCCCGTTCGCGAAGTGTCCGGAAAGGACTGTCCGGCGCTCATCCGGGACGGTTCGGCGGTTCCGTCGCGGCGTGTCCGGCCTGTTCGCGGAGCATGTCCGCGAATTCCCGCCACACCGCCTCGCAGCGAAGCGCGGCCGCGGCCACGGTCTCCCGGTGGTGCCACGGCACTCCCGCGGCCAGTCTCGCCCAGTGCCCGGTGTCGAGCGACAGCACACCGAGCAGCCGCAGCAGCAGGCGTCCGTCCTCCGACTGGCGCAGCGAAGGATCGCGAACGAGTTCGCGCAGCCGGACACCGTCGTCCCCCGTGTCGTGCGCGCCTGCCCGCGGGCCGGGGGAGTGCGGTCGCCGCACCGGATCCCGCCCGTGGGACAACCGTTCCTTCACCTTCCGCACGGTTCCCGGGGAAACACCCGCCTCACGGGCGATGGTGCGCAGCGACGCGTGCGGACTGCGCGCGAGCAGTTCGCCGACGGCGCGCCGCCCCTCCTCGGGGTGCACCGGCCGGACCCGGCCGTCACGCCCGAGCCTGCTGTGCAACTGTTCGCCTTCTTCGGTTGCACACCGCCGGATCGTGGCCACCGTCTGGGGCGAAACCCCGGCGACCGAACCGATCGCGCGGTCCGAGTAGTGCGGGTGCGAGGTGATGATCCGTTCGGCGGCGGCCTTGCGGTCTTCCACCGACAGCGGCAGGCCGTTGGTCACATTGGACTCGACCGCGAGTACGAACGCGTCGTGCTCGGTACCGTCGAAGAAGCACACCTCGATGGTGTCCCTGCCCCGCAGCCGGCACGCCCGCAGGCGGTGCATCCCGTCGATCACGCGCATGGTCTCGCGGTGCACGACGATCGGCGGCAGGGTGTCGCCCGCCTTGACCAGCGTCCTGGCGTGCTCGTCGTCTTCGCCGCCGAGGCGTGGTGAGTCGGATGGCTCGAGGCTGTCGATCGGGACCACGACCACCTCGTCCCGGTTCAGGAGCAGGCGCTGGCTGATCCGGTGGCTCCGCGCGGGGTCCGCTGGATCGTCTTGATTCCTCTCTGCGCCACGGTTATCGTTCGGTGCAAAGCCCATCAGGAAAACATCCTGGCAGTTTCGTCGGCGGCGGAATCGAAGCGGCCGCGCCGAGCTGGTGGAAACCGATTACCGGTCTTTCTCGAAAAAGCTGATCGTGGCGGCGAACGGCCCACCCAGTTGCCCCCCGGCGATATCGCTCGTGTCCCGTTCGTCCGTCACCGTTGTATCTCGTTCACCGCTGTATCTCGTTCACCGTTGTATCTCGTTCAACACTGCCGTTCGAGTAGACCACCACTGGACGGCAGGCTGCAATTTGATCACGAAGAGGTCACGGTGGCGGGGGACCGGGGGTCACGGCCGGCCTGCTCCGGCTGGGTGACACTGTTATTTTTAAACCCGCGTTATCACTCGTTCGTGAATGTCAAGGAAGAACCCAGCGTGACGGTCGCGGGGTTCTCGTACTCCGGTCGTTCCCGTGATTGGTTCTTATGGTGGTGATTGGGCTTGTCATCGCTGCGGGAAGTAGCGTGCCACCGAAGACGATCAAGGGCGGGCTCACCCTCTCGGACGGCCGACCAGGCGTCATGCGCGCGGCGCGCGGCGGATGTTCGCTTCGAGTTTCAAGAGGTGTTCCAGGAGGGTGACCAGAACCTCCTTGCTCGGCTCGCGTTCGCGCGCGTCGCACAGGGCGATGGGCATTTCGTCGGTGAGGTCGAGCGCGTCGCGGACTTCGTCGACGCGGTACACCGGGGCGTTTTCGAAACAGTTCACGCCCACCACGAACGGGAGGTTGCGGCGCTCGAAGAAGTCGACGGCCGCGAAACACGTTTCGAGTCTGCGGGTGTCGGCGAGGACGACCGCGCCGAGCGCGCCGCGGGCGAGTTCGTCCCACATGAACCAGAACCGCTGCTGGCCGGGCGTGCCGAACAGGTAGAGGACCAGCTCCGGGTTGATGGTGATCCGGCCGAAGTCGATGGCGACCGTGGTGGTGGTCTTCTCCTCCACCCCGGCGAGATCGTCGACCCCGGTGCCGAGCCCGCTGATCACCTCCTCGGTCCGCAGTGGCCGGATCTCGCTGACGGAACCGACCATGGTGGTCTTGCCGACGCCGAACCCGCCCGCGATCAGGATCTTCACCGCGGACGCCAGTACCGGCGCGGGTGCGTGGTCAGAGCCTTCGAATGCCATCAAGGACCGCCTGGAGTAGTTCTTGGCTCGGGATTTCCGAGGACGTCGGTGGGGACCGGTGCAGGAGGTAGCCTCGCTCGATCAAGTCGCTCAGCAGCACCTTCACCACCATGAGCGGCAGCCCGGTCAGCGCGGAGACCTCCGCGACCGAGCAAGACCGGGCGCACAGCCGCAGGATTTCGGCGTGCTCGGGGCTCATGATCTCGCTCGCGTGGTCCGTCACGGCCACGACCAGCGTGATCAGCCGCAGATCGTCGCGGGCGGGCCTGCTTCGCCCTCCCGCGAGGAAATACGGCCGGACAAGGGGACCCGCGTCGCTGTCGGGCCCGGTCGCTTCGGTCATCGTGGCGACGGGTGCGGCCCGTCGTCGCCGGCCGCGACCGGCCGTGGTGGTGCCGCCAGGCTGACGCCGACCTTCTTCACCAGCCTGGTCATCTCGTAGGCGACCATGCCGAGATCCGCCTCGCGCCCGGCGAGCGCGGCGAGGCAGGTGCCCTGCCCCGCCGCCATCACGAGCAGGAAGGAGTTGTCCATCTCGACCAGGGTCTGCCGCACGGTGCCCCCCTCGAAGTGGCGGGCGGTCCCGCGGGAAAGGCTCTGAAATGCCGAAGCCACCGCGGAAAGGTGTTCACCGTCCTCTTCGGACAGATCACGGGAGCGGCCCATGAGCAGGCCGTCCGCCGAGAGCAGCACCGTCCGGTCGATCGCGGCGACCCGGGTCACCAGGTCGTCGAGCAGCCAGTCCAGGTCCGCGGTCAGTCTCGTCTGTTCCACAGTTCGATCCTCGTTTCGGGGGTGCACCGGCGCTCAGCCGTCCCACGGTTCCGTGTCGTCGGCGCGACCGCGCCGGGTGCCGCGCTGGAAGGCCGCCATGAGGTCGCGCGCCTCGGCCGCGCTCGCCCCGCGGTCCTCGTCCACGGTTTCGTGGCCCTGCTCGGGTACTTCGGCCAGTTGCGGGGAAAGGTTTGCCTGGCGCCGCCGCCTCGGCAGCGGCGGCCGGTCGTCGGCGGGTTCCGGCCATCGCGGATCGCTCGGCGGGGGAGCCGCTTCGGCCCGGTGGCGCGGGCGCTCGGGTGCGCTTTCGGCCGGGCCGTCGGGCGAAGGTGCGGGCCACGACATGGCGACGCCGTCGCTCTCCGGGGTGGGGCCTTCGTCCGCCGCGGTGCCGAACCAGTCCGTGTGCCGGTCGTCTCCGGGGTCGGGCTCGGCGGCGGGGACGACGATCAGGCTGTTCGGGATCAGCACGACCGCGCGCACGCCGCCGTAGGACGAATCCATCAGCGTCACCCTGATGTCGTGCTGGCGGGCCAGCCGGGCCACGACGAAGAACCCGATCCTGGAGTCCTGGGTGAGCGCCATGACGCCGTAGTCCGGTGGCGCGCCGAGCATCGCGTTGGCGCGCTGGAGGTCCTCGGCCAGCATGCCGAGCCCCTGGTCGTCGATCTCGATCACCGCGCCCTTGCCGACCGGGTTGCCGCGCATCTCGATCCTCGACTCCGGCGGCGAGAACTCGATGGCGTTGTCCACCAGTTCGGCTAGCAGGTGCACGAGGTCGGCCACCGCCCGCCCGGCCACCGGCAGCTCGGGGAGCCTGCCGAAGGTGACCCGCTGGTACTGCTCGGTTTCGGCCACCGCGCTGCGGACGACGTCGATGAGGGGCACGGCGTCGTGCCACTGGCGGGTCAGCTTGCCGCCGCCGAGGATGATGAGGTTCTCGGCGTTGCGCCGCTCGCGGGTGCTCAGGTGGTCGAGCTGGTACAGCAGATCGACCTGGTCGGGGTCGTCGGCGTTGCGTTCGGCCTTGTCCAGCACGCCGAGCTGGCGGTGGACGACGACCTGGCTGCGACGGGCGATGTTGAGGAACACCGCGTTGGCACCTTCCCGCAGTTGCGCCTCCTGCACGGCGGCGGCGACCGCGGCCCGCTGCGCCTTGGTGAACGCCGCCGCGACCTCGCCGATCTCGTCGGCGCCGTAGTCGAGACCGGGCACCTCGGCGGCCACGTCGACCCGTTCGCCGAGCCGGATCCGCGCGACGACCTCCGGCAGCCGCTCGTCCGCTTCGACGGTGTCCGCGCGAAGCAGCCGCAGACGGCGGATCAGGTCGTTGCCCATGCGCACGGCGAGGAGCAGGACCAGCAGCGCCAGCAGGACGCTGCCCGCCGCGATGACCACCGAGCGGGTAACGGCGTCGTCGGCGGCCCGCTTCTCGTCGGCCGCGGCGGCGGTGCCGATCTTGCCGAGGCCCATCTCGCTGACCGCGCTCGCGGTGCGGCGCACGGCGTCCTGCCACTGCCCGGTGGTCGCGGGCAAGGTCGCCGCGCCGGCGGAGCGAGGTGGGCGGAAGCCGAAACCCTGGCGGATGAGCGCGTCTTCGACCGAGGCCAGCAGCGCCCAGTCGGCGGACGCCGTGATCGCGTCGAGCGCGCGCTGCTCCTGGGCGGGCAGCCGCGGGCCGATCGCGGCCAGGTCGGCGCGGTAGGCGCGGGTGAGTGAGGTGAACCGGTCCAGCTCGTCCGGGGACAGGCCGCCGTTCCCGGCCGCCGCGGCGGCGAGCGCGTTGCTCCGGTCGAGCCAGTCCGACGCCCGCATCAGGTCCGACGCCACCGACCGGCGCTGCGCGATGTCCTTGTCGGTGGAGTCGCGCCCGATCGCGTCCGCCGCCACGATCATCGCGTCGGCGACCTGGCTGTAACCGTCGTAGACCTCGAGCCGGGAAGCCTGTCCGCTGTCGACCCGCTGGCGCAGTGCGGGAATCCCCGGCATCGTCGCCACGAACCGCTGGATGGACGCCTTCGCGCGGGCAGGCATCGCGTCGGCGACCTGCGTCGAGATCGCCCCGAACCGCGCCATCAGCCGGGTGAACCCCTGCCTCGCCTGGTCCAGTGCCGCCTTGTGCTCCGGGGAGGGATCGGCGGCCATCGCGACGCTCGCCCGCCGCTCCTCGCTCATCGCGGGCATGAACGGCACCGCCATCGCGTACCCGTCGGCGAGCAGGGCCGCCGTGTCGCGCCGTTCGACCGCGCCGGTCAGCAGGTAGGTGTTGAGACCTGCGCCCGCCGCGAGCAGCACCACGCTGGGGAGCAGCGCTATCGTCAGCACCCTGGTGCGCAAGGAGAACCGGGACTTTCTCCGCACCCGCCGGAAGAATCTTGGTTTCGGCTCTGCTTGATCGCGCCTGGTCTTTTCTTTTCCTGGTTGCTTGGGCACTTGGTGGCCTTTCGACAAGCCGTTCGGGAAGTCCGGCCGTCGGATCGGAGTAGTGAGCAACGAGCGTTCGGGCTCCATGATTAGCCGGAAGGCAGGGCAAGTCCAGACGATTAGCGTGATTAGGCCATCCACATTCGGTGACCGCCGCTCAGCCTTCTGGCGCATTGCCCCGTGACAGGCCGGGGCCTAAGGTCGTCGCGGTATTGGCGCGGTCGTGACCGGAAAGTCCACAGTGGATTTCCGTGGCGGTGCCGGTTCGATCTTTCCCGCGCCGTGGACGCGGACGTAGTCAGGTCCCGAAGGTCACCCCGGGGACCTGGGCGCGGCGAATTCGGTTCTCGTGCCGAATTGCGTCCGGAAACAATACCCGTGAAGGCCGGTATGACGGCATCCGATGCCGTCATACCGGCCTTCACGGTATTCGAGTGAACGGGAAGGAGTTTGTTCAGGGAAGGGTGAGCCCGTACGCGGCGAGTGCGTCGGGAACGGGCTGGAAGAAGGTTTCGCCACCCGACGAGCAGTCACCGCTTCCGCCGGAGGTGAGCCCGAGCGCGGTTTCGCCGTCGTAGAGGGAACCGCCGCTGTCGCCCGGTTCCGCGCACACGTCGGTGTCGATGAGGCCGTAGACGCTGCCCTCTTCGTAGTTCACCGTCGCGTTCAGGCCGGTGACGGTTCCTTCGTGCACGTCGGTGGTGGAACCGCTGCGGGTCACCTGCTCGCCGACGGTGGCTTCACCGGCACCGGTGATGTCCTGCCCGGTGTTGATGGCGCTCGGGCTGTCCACGCCGGGGTCGTACGACGCCCACGAGTAGTCGTGGCCGGGGAAATCCGCGCCCTGCGTGGTGGCGATGTGCTGGTAGTTCGAGGAATCCTCCCACCAGTCGTTCGTCGCGACGCCGCAGTGGCCCGCGGTGAGCAGCGCCGGGTTGCCCTCGGAGTCGTGCACGTTGAACCCGAGCGAGCACCGCAGTCCCTGGCCCCAGATGGCGTCGCCGCCGCTGATCAGGGGGCGCAGCCGTCCGCCGGTGCGGGCCAGTTTCGCCTTGCCGCCCGCGTCGCCGACGGCCTTGGTCAGCGTGGCCAGCTTTTCGCCGGTGACGGTCGAGTCCGCGGTGACGAGCACCTGCCCGGACCGGGGGTCGACGCGCCACGCGGTGCCGGGGATCCGTGCCGTGCGGTCGAATCGCGCGGTGACGGCGGCGAGTTCGGAAGCGCGGTACTGGACGTGTTTCGGGATCGCACCCGCGGCGCGGACCTGGTCGGCGCCCGCGGCGTCGGTGACCGTGACGACGAGCCGTGAGAGGGCGCGGTCGTAGTAGGACCCGGCGGTCCGATCACCGAGCGCGGTGGTCAGCGTTGCCGAGAGCGCGGTGGCCTGCCGGACGGGCAGCGCCGTGCCCGCGTTGGCCGTGCCGGGGACGACGGCGAGCGCGGCGACGGCAACGGTCGCCGCCGCGAGCGGGACTATTCGAGAACGACGGGAATTTCCGTGGCGAGCGGGAGACATGGGCTACTCCATGCGTGGTGAGCCAATGGGGAAAACACCGGTGCTGGGAGTGAACGCGCGTGTACCCAGAATAGAAGCCGCGCGGTGCCGGTCAACCTGCGTAAGTCGTGAACCGGACAATGTCGTGACCGGTACCGGTGCGCCGGACATCGGTTCTCGCGGAAGCGGCCGGAATGGCTGCGGTGCTCGATTATGCCCGGTGACCTGGCCGGAGAAAGATCAGCTCGCGAACGAATTCGCGGAAATCCGCGCGATCGCCTTCGGTGAATTGGGGTGCGGAAAACGGCTAGCCCCGGCGACGGGGTTTCCCGCGCTTGCCGCCGCGGGGCGCGCCGGAACCCCGGCGCGCGCTCTTGCCGGTCGACCTGCCCGCCGCGGTCTTGCGCTCGTTCGCATCGGGGCGGGCGGCCTTCGGCGGTGACGGCGGGCGGCCCCTGGTGCTGTTGACGGTCCGGCCGCGGACGATCCCGATGAACTGCTCCATCAGGTCCGTGGTCTCGTCCTCCAGCCAGGACAGCGCGACGCGGGATTCCGGGGTGCCCGGCACCGGGCGGTAGGTCAGGTCCCTGCGGTGGTGCAGGCGGGCGAGCGACTGCGGGACGACGAGCAGCCCGACGCCCGCGGCGACCAGTTCGACGGCGTCCGCCGTCGTGGCGGGGCGGTCGAGGGCGGGCCGGCCCGGTGGCCGCTCCCAGCCGAGGGTGTCGTCGAGGGGGTGCAGCAGGACGTCGTCGGCGAGGTCCTCGGGGGTCACCTCGTCGGCCGCTGCCACGAGGTGGTCCTTCGGCGCCACGACCACCGTCGTCTCGGTGTAGAGCGGGATCGCGTGCAGGCCGGTCCGGTCGGTCGGCAGGCGCAGCAGGGCCGCGTCGGCGCCGCGTTCGCGGACCAGGCCCGCGGCCTCGGCGGCGGGCACCTCGACGAGCGTCAGCGGGACGCCGGGATAGCGCTCCCGCCAGATCCGCACCCACTTCGCGGGTGTCGCGCCGGGGACGTAGGCGAGCCGGAACGAGGGGGGGACGTCCGAGCCGGTCACCGGGCCAGGTTACCGGGCGTGATCGGCGGCGGCGCACGCGCCCGATACCCTCGACGCCATGAAGTCGCACAAGACGCCCCAGACGATGAAGCCCGCGACCGCGGCGAAGAAGCTGGGCGTGTACCTCGAAGCCACCCCCGAGTCGTTCCAGGCGGGTGTCGTTTCGCGCGACGACCTGAACGCCATGCAGGCCGACCCGCCGGAGTGGCTGCGCGAGCTTCGCCGCGACGGCCCGCACCCGCGACAGGTCGTCGCGGCGAAGCTGGGGGTTTCCATCGGCGGTCTCGCACGCGGCGGGATCACCGACCCGCTCACCACCGAGCAGATCGACGCGGTCAAGGCGGACGGTCCCGAGTGGCTGCTCCGGGAACGCGCCACCTTCGCCGAGGCGCGGCAGGAAGCCTTGCGCGCCAAGGAGACGCGTTCCTGAGTCCAGGTCAGGGGTGCTCGGCGGCGCGCCGCTCGGTCGGCTCGGGGGAGGGTTCCCGCGGTTCGGCGGGGACCTTGGCCCCGTGGCGCTTGCGGAACTGGTAGGCGATGAGGATCAACGCCAGCGTCACCGCGCTGAGCCAGAACTGCGAGCGGCTCGCGGGCAGGAAGGCCATCGCCAGGATGACCGTCACCATGAGCGCGATGGTGGCGTAGCTGAGCCAGGGGAACAGCCACATCTTCAGGCTGAGCGCCGACGGGTCCTCGCGCGCGAGGCGTTTGCGCAGCCGCACCTGTGCCAGCGCGATGCTGAGGTAGACGAACAGCGCGACCGCGCCGTAGGAGTTCACCAGGAACTGGAAGATCACATCCGGTGAGGTGTACGCCGCGATGACCGAGGCGTACCCGACCAGGGTGCCCGCGAGGATCGCGCGTCGCGGCACACCGCTGCGGGAAAGGCGGGTGAACGCCCGTGGCGCGTCGCCGTGCCGCGTCAGCGCGAAGAGCATGCGCGACGAGGTGTAGAGCGCGGAGTTCAGGCAGGACAGCACGGCCGTGAGCACGATGCCGTTCATGATCGTGGCGACCGCGGGGATGCCGAGCACTTCCAGTACCGCGGCGTACGGGCTGACCCCGGTTCCGGGGGAGTTCCACGCCTGCACGGCCACCACCACGAAGACCGAGCCGACGTAGAAGAACACCACCCTGAGGATGATCGACCGCATCGCCTTCGCGATGGCCTTCTTCGGCTCCTCCGACTCGGCGGCCGCGATCGTGACGATCTCGGCGCCGGTGTAGAAGCCGACGCAGGGCACCACCGCGGCCAGCACGGCGCCGATGCCGAGCGGCGCGAAACCGCCGTGCGACACCAGGTTCCCGACCCCGCCGTGGGCGCCGGGCCAGACCCCGAAGAGGTAGAGGGCGCCGAGGACGAGGAACACCACGATGGCGACGACCTTGATCGAGGAGAACCAGTACTCGAACTCGCCGTAGGACCGCGCGGAGACCATGTTCGTCCCGGTCAGCAGGACCAGCAGGCCGAGGCTGAGTATCCACAGTGGAACGCCGGGCAGCCACAGCTGCAGGATCCGGCCGCCGGCGACCGCCTCCACGGCCACCACGATGACGAAGAAGTACCAGTACATCCAGCCGACCGCGAAACCGGCGCGGTTGCCGAGCGCCTCCCTCGCGTAGACGTAGAAGGATCCCAGCGCGGGCCTGGCGACCGTCATCTCGGCCAGCATGCGCATGATCAGCACGGTGATCAGCCCGGCGATCAGGAACGAGATGACGGCGGCGGGGCCCGCCGACTGGATGACGACGCCGCTGCCGACGAACAGCCCGGCGCCGATCACCCCGCCGAGGGCGATCAGGTTCATGTGGCGTTGCTTGAGGCCGGGCTTCAGCCCGGTGGGTGCGTTCTCTTCCGACGCAGAACCCACGTCTCCTCCTTCTGACTGCCGCTCGGTGTCCGGACCGGACCGTCGGCGGCGCTCGGGTTTCGTTGCGAGCCGCTGTGTGGTTCCGGTCACCGTAGAAATATCCTGGGCCGGGCGCGAGTGCCAGTTCCGCCGGTGTAGAAGGGTCCAGTTCCCAGCGGCTGGGCGTCAGTGGCGGCCGATCGCCAGTGCCAGTAGCGCGGCGGGGGCGCCGACCAGCTTCCGGCCGGCCGGCCACACCGCGCGCAGGGTCCGGCGCAGGTCGATGCCTTCGACGGGCACCGTGACCAGCCGGTGGTCGGTCAGGTTCCGCGCCACGTCGAGCGCGCTGATCGCCGCGGGCCCCGCGCCCGCGGCGACCGCGTTGCGGACGGCCGAGGCGGATCCCAGCTCCAGCAGGGGGCTCACCGCGGTCACACCGGCCGCCCGCAGCGCCGCGTCCAAGGTCTCCCTGGTGCCGGAGCCCCGTTCGCGCACCACCAGCGGCGTGCTCGCCAGATCGGTGGCGGTCAGTGGGCGGCGCCGCCTTGCCCAGCGATGGGAGGCGGACACGACGACCACGAGGTGGTCGGTGGCGACCTTCCTGGTGGACAGCCCGGTCGGCGGGTACGGGTATTCGACGAAGCCGAGGTCCACCTTGCCCTCCCTGGTGAGCTCTCCGACCTCGTCGGAGTTGCGCACCTGGAGCCCGAGGTAGAGATCGGGCCTGCCGCGCTTCAGCTCACCGACCCAGCCGGGCACCAGGTGCTCCGCCAGCGTCATGCTCGCCGCGATGCGCAGTTCGGCGCGGTGCTGGGTGCGGAGCGCCTCCGCGCCGGTGAGCAGCGCGTCGACCTCGTCGAGCACGCGGTGTGCCCAGCCGGCGACCGCGCGACCGTCCGGGGTCAGCGCCGAGCCGCGGCGGGTGCGGTCCACGAGCACCAGCCCGAGCCGTCGTTCCACTGTGGACAGGCGCTTGCTCGCCGACGGCTGCGCGATGCCGAGCGCGGCGGCGGCCTGGCCGATGCTGCCCAGTTCGTCGACGAGCACGAGCAGGCGGAGTGAGTCGAGATCGGGCATGGTCATAGCCTTAGGGTATGAGCTGGCAGCGAGCTGCCGGCTACCGAGGGGCGGGTGTCGCGCGCAGAGTCTTGGATCATGACCACTCTCACCGCGCGGCGTGTTCGATCGCTGCTTCCTTGTCTTGCCGTCACCGTTTCCGGCGTGGTGGTCGCCTACCTGACGAGCATGGCGATCCCGATCTTCAGCGCGCTGACCGCCGCGGTGATCCTCGGCGTCATCGCCGGTTCGCTCCCGGTGCTGTCCGAGCCGACGCGGCAGGCCATCGCGAAGCTGACCAAGCGGCTGCTGCGCGCCGGTGTGGTGCTGCTCGGGCTGCAGCTCGCACTGCCCGCCGTGCTCGGGCTCGGCGCGGGGACCCTGCTGGCGGTCGTGCTCACCGTCGCGGTCACCTTCCTCGGCACGATCGGGATCGGGCGGCTGATCGGCGTCCCGCGTGGACTCGCGATGCTCGTCGCCACCGGGTTCTCCATCTGCGGGGCGTCGGCGATCGCGGCCATGGAGGGCGTGGTCGAACGCGAGGACTCCGATGTGGCCACCGCGGTCGCGCTCGTGACCTTCTACGGCGGCCTCGCGATCGCGGCGGTCCCGCTCGCCGGTGAATGGCTCGGGCTGAACGGCCTCCGGCTCGGTAGCTGGGCGGGGATGAGCGTGCACGAGGTCGCGCAGGTCGTCGCCGCGGCCACCCCCGCCGGTGCGGCCGCGGTCGCGGTGGCCGTGGTGGTCAAGCTCAGCAGGGTCGTGCTGCTGGCACCGATGGTCGCGCTGGTGAGCGTGCACGAACGCCGTCGCCGCCCGGCCGCCGAGGGCAAGCGGGCCCCGCTGGTGCCGCTGTTCGTGCTGGGCTTCCTCGCCATGGTCGCGGTGCGCAGCACCGGGATCCTGCCCGGCGCCGTGCTCGACATCGCCAAGACCGTGTGCACCCTGCTGCTCGCCGGCGCGCTGTTCGGTCTCGGCTGCGCGGTCCGGATCGGGAAGCTGGTGCGCACCGGCGGGCGCGCGCTCTTGCTCGGGCTGCTGTCCACGCTCCTGGTCGGTACCACCGCGTTCGGCCTGCTGGCGCTGTTCGCCTGAGCCAGTACGCGCGAGAAGGCCGCGATGCCCGTGGGCATCGCGGCCGTTCGCGTCGCCGGGGATCAGGGCTGGATCGCCTTTTCCACGTCGGTGAGCATCGCGTCCACTCCGTGCAGCAGCTCGGAAAGGACGTCGGAGTCCGCGACGAGCGGGGGCGAGATCATCAGCATGGTGGCGCCGCGGTCGTCACCGCGCAGGATGACCTTGGTACGCCGGAACGCCTCCGGCAGCACCTCCCGCAGCACCTTAACCGATTCGGCGTCGGTGAATTCACGGCCGGAGTCGCGGTCGGCCATCAGCTCGATCGCGTAGAAGAACCCGGTGCCGCGCACGTCCTTCACGCACCGGTGCGAGTCCTTGAGCGATTCGAGCGCGGAGAACAGCTTCGGGCCTTCGGAACGCACGTGCTCGGGGATCTTCTCGTCCCGCATCGCGGTGAGGTTCGCGACCGCGACCGCGGTGGCCACCGGGTGCCCGCCCCAGGTCGCGCCGTGGGTGAAGGTGCCACCGGTCGGTGAGTCGAACAGGTCGGTCACCAGCTTCTCGCGTGCGATCATCCCGCCGAGCGGTGCGTACCCCGAGGTGGAGCCCTTGGCGAAGGTGATCAGGTCGGGGACGACACCGGTGAGGCCGTGCCCGAACCAGTGCCCGAGCCGCCCGAACGAACAGATGACCTCGTCGGACACGAGCAGGATCCCGTACTTGTCGCACAGCGCGCGCAGGGCAGGCCAGTAGCCGTCCGGTGGCACCAGCGCGCCGCGCCCGTTCTGCACCGGCTCCGCGAAGAGCGCGGCGATGGTCTCCGGCCCTTCTTCGAGGATCACTGCCTCGATCGCCTTGACGCAGTCCAATTCGGACGCGGGACCGCAGTCGCCGACGAGGCCGAGGGTGTTCGGGACATGCCGGACGCCCGGCAGCAACGGGCCGAACGGGTCCTTGATCTTCGGCAGCGCGGTGACCGACAACGCGCCCAACGTCGTTCCGTGGTAGGCCATCCGGCGGCTGATGATCTTCGTCCGCTCGGGCGCGCCCTGGCTGCGGTGGTACTGCCTGGCGAACTTCAGCGCGGTTTCGACCGCCTCCGAACCGGAGTTGACGAAGAACGTGGTGCCGAGGTCGCCCGGTGCCAGCTCCGCGATCAGGGACGCGGCCTCGATGGCGGGCAGGTGCCCCGAGCCCCAGTTGGTGGCGTAGGCGAGGGTGCCGACCTGGTCGCTGGCCGCCTTGGCGATATCCGCGCGGCCGTGGCCCATGTTGACGCAGAACAGGCCCGCGAGCCCGTCGAGGTGGCGTTGTCCTTCGGTGTCGTACAGGTAGCTTCCCTCGCCGCGGACGAAGACCGGGAACGGGCTCGCCCAGGCTTCTCTGCGGGTGAAATGGGGACCGAGATGCCTGCGGGCCTTCGCGCGCAACTCCTCGATTTCCACGGGGCGACCTCCTTCGTGAGCGGGTACGGACGAGTCGACCATCGCAACATCACTGGCACTGGCCCAGAGCCAGAAGGACCCCATTCGACAGGACCAGCCTGGACCCGGTGACGCGCCCGTTTCTGGACCTCGAAGGCCACCTTCGGGAAATCTGACGTCGCGATCTCGCCCCTCGCGGCGCGTGGCATGGTGGTGCTGATGCCGTGAAGGCGTCCTTCGCGGCGTCAGATTCCCTCAGGGGCACCTTCGGGGCGTGCGGCCCGGAGCAGGGCAGGCCCCGCGACGGTCAGATTCGCGACGTTCACGCCTCTGAGGGCCTCAGTGATGCTGGGTGCGTTGATTCCGGTGAGATGGGGGGCGGAAGCGTGGAGCCGCCCCCGGGGCTTGGTCCCCGAAGGTCACCTTCGGGGAGTTTGACGTCGCGATCTCGCTCCTCGCGGCGCGTGGCATGGTGATGCTGATGCCGTGAAGGCGTCCTTCGCGGCGTCAGATTCCCTCAAGGGCACCTTCGGGGCGTGCGGCCCGGAGCCCGAGCAGGCCCCGCGAAGGCCACCTCCGCGACATGCGCGCTCTTGAGGCCCCTTTCGGGGCAGGAACGCGGAAACGAGAAAGCAGCGCGAGCTGCGAAACCCCGGCACATGCCCCGACGAGCCAGGGCGTGCAGTTGGCGCGTGGAAAGAGCCCGGCCCGCGTGGGCCGGGCTCTTTCGCGTCGGATCAGACGTAGTCGCGGTACTTCTCCAGGAACCGCACCGGCTTCGACAGCGCGTCGCGGCGGAACGGGTCGCCCAGCTCGCGGGTGCACATGATCTCGATGACGGTGGTCTTGCCCTCGTTCATCTGGGCGTCGACGGCCCGCTTCAGCGCCGGGCCGACCTCGTCCAGCTTCTCGACGACGATGCCCTCGGCGCCCATCGCCTGCGCGATCCCGGCGAAGCTCTCGCTTTCCAGTTCGCCCGCGACGAAGCGGCGGTTGTAGAAGTCGACCTGGTTCTTCTTTTCCGCGCCCCACTGGCGGTTGTGGAACACCACCGCGGTGACCGGGATGTCGTGGCGGACGGCGGTCATGATCTCGCCCATGCTCATGCCCCACGCGCCGTCACCGGCGTAGGCCACCGCGGGGCGGTCCGGTGCCGCGGTCTTGGCGCCGATGATGGTCGGCAGCGCGTAGCCGCAGTTGCCGAAGCTCATCGGCGCGAAGAACGAGCGCGGCTCCTCGAACCGCAGGTAGCTGTTCGCGACCGAGTTGATGTTGCCGATGTCGGTGGACACCATGACGTGCTCGGGCATCGCCTTTTCCAGTTCCCGCAGCACTTCCCTCGGGTGGAGCCAGTTGCCTTCCTCGCTCGCCTGCTCCTCGATCATGTCGAGGCTGAACGGGTCGGTCTCGTGCGTCCACCCGTCCAGCTCGGCTTCCCAAGCGTCCTTTTCGGACTTGATGTCGGCCGCGCGGGCTTCGGCGGTGGCGTCGCAGGCGAGGGTCTTTCCGGCGAGCCGCTCGGTGAGCGCGGCGGCACTCGCCTTCGCGTCACCGCAGATCCCGACGGTGATCTTCTTGACCAGTCCGAGCATCTTGTGGTCGGCGTCGATCTGGATGATCTTCGCGTCCTTCGGCCAGTAGTCCATGCCGTGCTGGGGCAGGGTGCCGAACGGGCCGAGGCGCGAGCCGAGCGCGACGACGACGTCGGCCTTCGCGATCAGCTTCATCGCCGCCTTCGAGCCCTGGTACCCGAGCGGGCCGCACCACTGCGGGTGGCTCGCCGGGAAGGAGTCGTTGTGCAGGTAGCTGTTGACGACCGGCGCGCCGAGCCGTTCGGCGAGCGCCTTGCACTCCTCGACGCCGTCGGCCATCACCACGCCGCCGCCGGAGATGATCACCGGGAACTCCGCCTTCGCCAGCAGCGCGGCCGCTTCATCCAGGCTCCGCTCGCCGCCGGCGCCCCGGTCGAGCCGCTGCGGCCGGGGGATCTCGGCGGTGATCTCGCCGTAGAAGTAGTCGCGGGGGATGTTCAGCTGCGTCGGGCCGATCTCCGACATCGCGCGGTCGAACACCCTGCCGGTGAACTCCGCCATCCGCTTCGGGTTGTTGACGTGGCCCTGGTACTTGGTGAACTCGCGGAACATCGGGAGCTGGTCGGCCTCCTGGAAGCCGCCGAGGCCCTGGCCCATCGTGCCGGTTTCGGGCGTCACGATGACGACCGGGCTGTGCGCCCAGAAGGCCGCCGCGATCGCGGTGACGCAGTTGCTGATCCCGGGGCCGTTCTGCCCGATGACGACGCCGTGGCGGCCGCTGACCCGCGCGTAACCGTCGGCCATGTGCCCGGCGCCCTGCTCGTGCACGACCGGGATCAGGCGGATGCCCGCCGGGGCGAAGATGTCCATCGCGTCCATGAACGCCGAGCCCATGATGCCGAAGATGTCGGTGACGCCGTTGGCGACCATCGTCTCCACGAAGGCTTCCGACGGGGTCATCTTCTGCGGGCCGCTCGCCACGACGCGGCCGGTGTCCGGCGTCTGCTCGCTCATTTTCCACTCCTTCGCTGGGACGGACCGTGAAAACCGGTACGCAACGATCCGAATATCGAGATCGAGCCGACTGTAGAGCGTCCGAAGGAGCCGAGTCAACGTGTTGATATGGAAAACGAGACGCCATGTGCTACTTTCCGGAACTATGGAGTTGATTCGCGAGCCGGATCCCGCGGGCGTCAACGGGGACACGCCGACCATGCGGCTGTTCTCGCTGCTCGAACTGATCGCGGCCAAGGACCAGCTGGTGACCCTGCAGGGCCTGGTCGAGGAGACCGGGCTGCCCAAGCCGACGCTGCACCGGATGCTTCAGCAGCTCGAGGGCGCCGGCCTGCTCATCCGCCAGTCCGACGGCCGCCACTACGGCACCGGCCTGCGGCTGCGGCGGCTGGCGGAGAACCTCCTGCTCAACGCCACCCACCACGGCGCGCGGCACGCGGTGCTGCGGCATCTCGTGGACGAACTGGGGGAGAGCTGCAACGTGACCACGCTCTCCGGCAACGAGGTCGTGTACCTGGACCGGGTGGAGACGCCCGAGCCGTTGCGGTTCTACCTGCGGCCGGGTTCGCGCGTGCCGATCCACAGCTCGGCCAGCGGCAAGATGATCCTGTCGCAGATGAGCCCGGCCCAGCGCCGCAAGCTGCTGGCGCACGCACCGCTCAAGGCGTACACCCCGAAGACGGTGACCGATCTCGACGCGCTCGAAGCGGAGTTCGGCCGGATCCGCCGCGACGGGTTCGCCCTCGACGACGAGGAGTACCTGCCCGGCCTGGTGTGCGTCGCGGTGCTCGTCCCGAACGCCGCCGGCGGCCGCTCGAACCTGTGCGTGGCGGTGCAGGCGCCGGTCATGCGGCTCACGCCGGACAAGGCGCTCCAGACGCTGCCCGCGCTGCAGCGCGCGGCCGAGATGATCGGCAAGGTCGACGCCGAGGCCGCGCCGGAATCCACCGACAGCATGTCTTCCTGAAGGGACGTTCGATGACTTCACCCGGGCACCCGTTCCGCGTGCGCGATGTGTTCGGCATCGACTCGCCACTCGTCGTCGAAGGGTTCCGCGAGCGCGGCGAGCACGTGCCGGACATCGACGAGGCCTACCGCTTCAACCCCGACGTGACGCTGGCGATCCTCGCCGGGTTCAGCCACGACCGGCGGGTGCTCGTGCAGGGCCTGCACGGCACCGGGAAGTCCACCCACATCGAGCAGGTGGCGGCCAGGCTCAACTGGCCGTGCGTGCGGGTCAACCTCGACGGGCACCTCAGCAGGCTGGACCTCGTCGGCAAGGACGCCGTGGTGCTGCGCGAGGGCAAGCAGGTCACGGAGTTCCAGGAAGGCATCCTGCCGTGGGCGCTGCAACGGCCGATGGCGCTGATCCTCGACGAGTACGACGCGGGCCGTCCCGACGTCATGTTCGTCATCCAGCGGCTGCTCGAACGCGACGGCAAGTTCACCCTGCTCGACCAGAACCGCGTGCTGGCACCGCATCCGCGGTTCCGGCTCTTCGCCACCGCCAACACGGTCGGTCTCGGCAACATCAACGGGCTCTACCACGGCGCGCAGCGCCTCAACCACGCGCAGATCGACCGGTGGTCGATCGTGGCGTCGCTGAACTACCTGCCCGCCGCCGAAGAGATCGCCATCGTGCTGGGCAGGGTTCCCGGCCTCGCCGACGAAGCGGGGCGCGCGCTGGTGGCGTCCATGGTCGCCGTCGCCGACCTGACCAGGAAGGGGTTCCGGGCGGGAGATCTGTCCACTTTGATGTCGCCGCGCACGGTGATCGGCTGGGCGGAGAACGTGGAGATCTTCCGCGATCCCGGACTCGCCTTCCGGCTCGCGTTCGTCAACAAGTGCGACGAGGCGGAGCGCGCGACCGTGGCCGAGTACTTCCAGCGCTGCTTCGGCAGCGAGCTGGACGAGTCCTACCGGCTCGCGGCGACGGCGTGACCGTGTCCGCGCGCCAGGCGGAAACCCGGCGGCGCCACCACGTCGAGGAGCTGTGCGCCGCCGCGATCAGGGCGCTCGGGGACGAACCGGCGCTGCACTTCCGCGGGGCGCGCCCGTACCGCGGCCGACGGCCGGTTCCGCTGCGCGCGCCGCAGCTCTACCCGCCCGCGACCGCGGACTTCGGCTCGTTCCGCGGTGCCGCCGACGGGATGGCACTGCGGCTCACCGGATCCGATGCCGCGCTCCACGCCCGGATCAGTCCTGAAGGGACAGTGGAACGGCTTGTTTTCGAGCTGCTGGAACAGTTCCGCGTCGAAGCCGGTGCGCCGGACGCGATGCCGGGAGTGGTCGCGAACCTGCGGCACCGCTTCGAAGAATGGACACGGGAGTTCGTCGCGTCCGGGCTCGCCGACACCGCGCGAGGGCTGCTGATCTGCACGGTCGCGCAGATCTGCCGGGCCAGGATCACCGCCGAGCCGGTCGTCGAGGAGGTCGATGACCTGATCGAGGTCACCCGCGCGGCGATCGCGCCGGTGCTCGGGCACGACCTCGCCGGGCTGCGCCGCCACCGCGGCGACCAGGCCGCGTTCGCCGTGCACGCGGTGGGGATCGCGCACGCGGTGGCCGCGATGCTGACCGCGGCCGGGGACTCCGGCGGCGAGGACGAGGACGAGGACGCGGGCGACGAAGAGCCGAAGTACCGCCCGTACTTCGCGTTGCTGATGGACTTCGACGACGACGACGGCGACGAACAGCCGAGTGCCGCCGCATCGGGGCACAGCCCGGTGCTCGCCGACGCGGCGGGCGGCTACCGGGTCTTCACCACTGCCTACGACACGGAGGTGGCCGCGACGGCGGTGGTGCGTTCGGCGTTGCTGGCGGAGTACCGCGAGCGGCTGGACCGTCGCGTCGCCAGGCAAGGCGTGAACCACGCGAGGCTCGCCCGCGAACTCCGCGCGGTACTGGCGGAACCCGTCCGCGAAGGCTGGGACGGCGGCAAGGAGGAGGGCTATGTGGACGGACGCGCGCTCGCGCGGCTGATCACCTCGCCTGCCGAGCGGCGGCTGTTCCGCACCGAGCGGGCCGAGCCCGTCGCCGACGCGCTGGTGACCTTCCTGATCGACTGCTCGGGTTCGATGCGGGAGCACGGGGAGTCGATCGCCATGCTGGCGGACGTGTTCGCGCGCGCACTCGAACTGGCCGGTGCGCGGTGCGAGATCCTCGGCTTCACCACCGGAGCCTGGAACGGCGGCCGCGCGAAGCGGGACTGGCTGCGGGCGGGGCGGCCCGTGCACCCAGGACGCCTGAACGAACGACGCCACCTGGTGTTCAAGGACGCGGCGACCCCGTGGCGGCGGGCCAAACCGGGCATCGCCGCACTGCTCAAACCCGATCTGTTCCGCGAAGGCATCGACGGCGAAGCCGTGAGCTGGGCCTGTCGCCGCGCGAGCGAAGGCGAGTACGCGAGGCGCCTGCTTTTCGTGGTGTCGGACGGAAGCCCGATGGACAGCGCCACGGATCTCCTCAACGACGGCGACTACCTCGGCAACCACCTCAAGGAGGTGGTGCTCCGGCACGAGCAGGGCGGTGACGTCGAGGTCTTCGGCGTCGGCGTGGACCTCGACCTGAGCCCGTACTACCGCCGGTCCAGGGTGCTCGACACCGCGGAAGGCACCGGATACGCGCTGTTCCGGGAACTACTCGACCTGATCCGCCAGTGATTCCAGCAGCGCACTGCGCCTCGCGAGCCGAGCCCTGCGGGTCGCCCGCCCAGAGTCCCTGCCAGTCACCAGGGTCTGGACCGAGCCGGCCGTCGACGAACACCACAGCCATGATCGTCATCGTCGCTGACGGTCGGTGAGGCCGCGGATGGCCGGGTCCGAGCCCGCGCCGTGGAGCAGCACGCTGCCCACCACGCAGAGCACGGTGGTCAGCAGGACGGTGTCGGCGGCGGTGCCGTCCGGGAGGCTGTTGTAGGCGATCAGGCCGAAGACGATGGTGGTGGTCCCGCGCGGGCCGAGCAGGCCGAGCAGCAGCCGGTCCCGGCGGGGCAGCGACGAGCCGATGAGCGACGCGAGGACCGGGATCACCCGGACGACCGTGAGCGCCGCGACGCAGAACACGACGGCCTGCCAGCTCACTCCCACGACGACCATGACCACGGTGGCGAGGCCGACCACGAACCACATGGTCATGGTCATCAACGCGGTGACGTCCTCGAGCAGCCCGAAGTCCCTGGTGAGCGCGGTCAGCGCGTGCCCGCGCCGCGCGGACGGCGTGCGGTGGATTCGGCGGGCGATGAGCAGGCGGTGCGCGTACCGGAAGGCGATCCCGCACACGAACGACGTCACGAAGCCGTTCCCGCCGATCTGGACGGCACCGGCGTAGGCCACCACCGGGGTCAGCAGGACCGCGATCCGGCGCGACTGCGCGGTCATCCACCCCGCCCGGTCCGACCGGTGCAGCAGCCACGCGACGACGCCACCCAGGGCCAGCCCCACGACGATGGCCAGCACCGCCTGCCACAGGGCGGTGCCGAGGGCCGCCAGCGGCGTGCTGACCGTGGAGCCGCTGCCCGCGATCAGCAGGGCGAACAGGAACACCGGCGACACGATGCCGTCGTTGTAGCCGCTTTCGACGTTCAGCACGCTCCGCACACGCGCCGGCAACCGGCGGTCCCGGACGACGTGCTCGCTGGGTGCGAAGTCGATCGGCACGACGACGCACGCGATGATCAGCAGCATCGCCAAGGACAGGTCCGGGAACAGCGCCGCGCCCAGCAGCATCGCCGCGCCCAGGCCGATCGGAAGGGCGAGCAGCAGCATCCTGGCCACGAGCCCCGGCGAGTTGCCCCACAACCGCCCGCCTCGCACTTCGGTGGCGTCGACGAACAACAGGAACGCCAGGATGATCTCGGCGACGTGCTGGGCGACCTCGGTGTTCAAGGCCGCCGCGACGGAGTCCTGAACGCCGAGGCCGACGAGAACTCCGGCGAGCACCATGATCGCCGGTGCGCCGAGGTTCCAGCGTTGCAGTCGCAGCGCCGCGAGCGACCGGGCCAGAGCCGCCACCGCGGCGGCGAGGACAGTGGGGATCACTCGGTGAGCTTTCGTTCGGTCCGGTGCACCGGGAAGCCGGGCGAGTCCACTGTAGAACAGGGACCCGCGATGGCCCGGCTCAGACCGGTTCGGCCGCGTGTCCCGTCGTCGCGGGCCGTGCATGCCCTGGCCCCGTCCATGTCGCTGAAGGTGACCTTCGGGAAATCTGACGCCCCAATCTCGCCCCTCGCCCCTCGCGGCGCGGCGGCGCTGATGCCCTGAAGGTGCCCTTCACGGCATCACATTCCCTCAAGGACGCCTTCGGCGCATGCGCTCCGGTGCGGAGCAGGCCTCACGGGGACGACGTTCGTGGCATTCACGTCCCTGAAGGTGACCTTTCGGGACGCACGAGCGCGGGAACGAGATGGCGGCGTGAGCTGCGAAATCCCAGCACATGCGCTCAAGGGCGGCTTCAGGGTATCCAATGCCCGCATTCTTGGCCCTCGCGGCGCGCGGCCCGGGACTGCTTATGCCCCGAAGGTGTCCCGCAGGGTGTCCAAGTCCCCGAAGGCCGCCTTCGGGGACTTGGGGGCCGGCCGAATCCGGACGGCGGGTTCACCGCACGATCGCCTGCTCGGTGGCGGCGGTGCCGCGGGCGACTGGCACGCGTTCCGCGCCGGGGGCGAGCGCGCTCCAGCCGAACACGACGAGGAGGTTCAGCCCGAGCGAGACCAGGCCGGGGTTGACCCCGCCGAAGGTGGCGTCGGTGGCGTACAAGGTGATCGCGGTGACCACGCCCACGACCATCCCGGCTGCGACCGCGGAGGTCCGCACCCGCTTCGCGAACAGGATCGCGAGCCAGCCGGGCACCACCTGGGCGAGCAGGTTGTAGGTCAGGTTCAGCACGGTGAGCATCAGCGTCGACGCCACCAGCGTGAGCACGGCACCGAGCACCAGGAACCCGGCCACCGCCACGACGGTCCACCGGCGCTGCGCACCGGGGGACACGTTCGGCGCGATGTTGCGGCTGATCATCCCGCCGATGGACAGCGCCGTCGCGGCGAGCACCAGCACACCGGACAACGCGGCACCCGCGGCCACCAGCCCGAGCAGCCACTCGGGCAGCAAACCCCTGGCGGTCACCATGAACACCGTGTTCGGGTTGGCCAGTCCCGGGTGCGCGCTGACGCCGTAGTAGGCGGCGAGCACCAGGAACGGGTAGATCAGCATGTACATCGGCATCCAGACGGTGGAGGTCTTCACCGCCCGCTCGGACCGCGCGGGGAACACGTACGCGCCGCCGAAACCGAGGTAGAACACGACGCTCTGGAAGGCGATCGTGGTCATCGCGAAGAGCAGGTCGTTCCCGCCCATGGTGGTCTGCGCGGCGGTCAGCACCTCCGGGCCGCTGACCTTCGCCGTGCCGCCCGCCGCGAGCACCGCCGCCACACCGACCAGCACCACGCCGATGAGCATGAAGACGTCCTTGAGGATCGACACGAACGCGGGCGAGCGCACCCCGGACACCGCGATGTAGACGAACGCGATGATCCCGGCGAGCACCACGCACTGCACCGGGCTCAGGCTCAGCCCCAGGTTGCTCAGCACGACCTGCAGCCCGATGAACTGGTACTGGCCCCACGGGACCAGCGCGATCAGCATGGTCACGCAGGTGATCAGTTCCAGCGGCCGGCTGCGGTAGTGCCTGCCGAACACGTCGGGCACGGTCATCGCCTCGTGCCGTTTCGCGGCGCGCCAGACCAGGGGAGCGAGGAAGTAGCCGAGCGAGTAGGCGAGCAGGATGTAGCCGATGAACCAGATCCCGTAGCTCGCGCCGTGCGCGTAGATCCCGCTCGGGAAGCCGATCATGGTGCCGATGCTGTAGACCTCGCCGACCGCGAGGAAGTAGATGAGCCAGGCCGGGAACGACCGCCCGCCGACCAGGAACTCGGAGATCCCGCCACCACGGGAGCCGCGGCCCGCCCACACCGCCAGCCCGATCGACGCCGCCATCACGACGGCCACCATCGCGATGAGCATCAGTCCTCCTCGGGGTAGTGGGCGCGGTCGAAGAAGCGCCAGCTGACCCACAGGCACAGGGTGGTCAGCGGGCAGCAGCAGAACACCCAGAAGAAGACGAGCGGGATGCCGAACACCGAGGCGGTGCTGCCGGAGACCAGCGGGATGCCGATCAGCAGCGCGGCGGCGGGGATGCCGAGTCCGATGAGGACACTCGGCCAGCTCCTGATCATCGGGCGCTCCTGGCGTTCGCGCGGGCCCAGACGACTTCGCCCCCGCTCACCGTCGCCTCGACCGACAGGTCGCGAATCCGTTCGGGGTCACCGGAAGCGGGGTCCTCGGAGAGTACGGCGAGATCGGCCAGCTTGCCGATCTCCAGGCTGCCCTTGAGGTTCTCTTCACCGGCGAGGTAGGCCGCGTCGATCGTGTACCCGCGCAGTGCGGCGTCGACGCTCACCGCCTGCTCCGGCCCGAGGATCTCGCCGTCGCGCGTGCGCCGCCGCACCGCGCACCAGATGCCCTCCAGCGGCGGCACCGGGGTCACCGGCGTGTCCGAGTGCAGTCCGAAGTGGATCCCGCGGGACCGCGCCGACGCCAGTGGGCTGATCCGGCGCGCCCGTTCGCGGCCGAGGAACACGTCGCGGTGGCGGTCGCCCCAGTAGTAGACGTGCTTGATGAAGAACGACGCGAGCACGTCGTGCGCGGCCATCCGGTCGAGCTGGTCTTCGCGCGCGGTCTGGCAGTGCTCGATCCGGTGGCGGCGCCCGGTCCCGGACGGGGAACCGAGCCGCGCGTAGCCGTCGATGATCGCTTCGATCGCGGCGTCCCCGTTGCCGTGCACCGCGACCTGCCAGCCCGCGGCGTCGAGCGAAGCGATGCGCCTGCCCAGCTCGGCGGGATCGAGCAGCATCATGCCGTGCTCGTCGGGTGCGCACGCGTAGCCCTCGGCGAGGCAGCCGGTGCGGCCCTGGATCGACCCGTCGGCGATGATCTTCACCCCGGCCATCGTGAACCGCTCGCCCGCGCCCGTCAGGTCCGGCCGTTCGGGACGGCCCTCGGCCAGTCCCGGTACGAGGCCGTCGATGAGGTAGCCGCGCGTCCTGGTCCGCAGCTTCCCGGCACGCAGAAGTGCTTGGTAGGCCTCGAGTTCGGTGGCACCGCCGATCAGTCCGACGCCGGTGTCGTGCACCGAGGTGACCCCGTTCGCCAGGTACTCCTCGTCGGCCAGCAGCAGCGCCTCGGTCAGTTCGGCCACGCCCTGACCCGGCAGGCGCGAGGTGACGAGGAAGGCGGCGGTTTCGACGAGCAGGCCGGTCGGTTCGCCGCGGTCGTCTCGCGCGATGTGCCCGCCTGGCGGATCCGGGGTGGCCGCGGTGATTCCGACCGTGCGGAGCGCGACCGAGTTCGCCACGCAGAAGTGCCCGGAGACGTGCGTGAGCACCACCGGGCTGTGCCGGGAAACCGGGTCCAGATCGGCACGGGTGGGATGCCGGTTGTCCCGGAGGAGGGTGTCGTCGTAGCGGTAGCCGCGGATCCACTCGCCAGCGCCCCGATCGGCCACCGCCTGCGCGACGCGGTCCACGATATCGGCGACGCGGTCGTTCGGCGGGCTGCCCGCGTCGACGGGCGCGGCCAGCGTCAGGCCGAAGAACGCGGGGTGGTTGTGCGATTCGACGAACCCGGGCAGCGCGGTGCGGCCGTCGAGGTCGAGCACGGTCGTGTCGGCGCCGATCAGGGTGGCGACCTCCCGATCGGACCCCACGGCGACGATCCGGCCGCCGCGCGCGGCCAGCCCACCGGCGACGGTACCCGCGGCGTCCATGGTGCGGACGGTGCCGCCGAGTGCGACGAAGTCCGCCGCTCGGTGCCGTTCGGCCGGTCGGGGAAAGCGCTCCACCAGAACCTCCTCGTCGCAGGTCACCTCGGGTGTGACGACACTGCGGCACCACAGGCCCGGTGGAAAGGTCCAGAATTCGACGCGCGGGTGGTACCAGCCGAGGTTCAGGACCGGAGGATCGCGGGGCGTCGGATTCCCGGAGGGCTCCCTTCACGGAATGCGCAGCGGGCCTCACCTCGGCCTCCGCAGGAGCGTCCTTCGGGCATGACGATTGCCGAAGCCCGCCGAGGAAGACGCCTTGCCGGATCGGCGGGGTCAAGAATCCAGCAGCTCGTCGCACACCTGACCGAGCAGCCGCACGCCCGGTTCGATCGATCGGTGCGGTACCGCGGCGAACCCGATCCGGAAGTGGTTGCGCGGGGCCGCGGGGCCTTGGAAGAAGATGTCGCCCGGTTCGATCAGGATGCCTTCGGCTTCGGCGCGGCGCACCAGTTCGCGGCAGTCCAGCCCGGGCGGGCCGGTCATCCAGAGGCTCACGCCGCCTGGCGGGTACGGGCCCTGTGGCCAGTGCAGGTGTTCCTGGACCGCACCGCAGGTCGTCTCCCACTTCCGCATCAGCTTGCCGCGGTAGCGCCGCAGTGCCCGGTGGTATTCACCGCTGGCGATGAGCAGGGCCAGCGCGCGCTGGAGGTGCCCTGGCGGATGCCGGAGCACGTACCGGCGGACCTCCCGCAGCTCGGCGACGAGTTCGCGCGGCCCGACCAGGTAGCCCAGGCGCAGGCCGGGGGAGAGGAACTTGGAGAAGGTGCCGAGGTAGACCGCGTCGCCGGTGCCGTCGAGCGCCTTGAGCGCGGGGGTGGGACTGCCCTGGTAGCGGAACTCACTGTCGTAGTCGTCCTCCACCAGCACCGTGCCCGCGGCGGCGGCCAGCGCGAGGAGCTGCCGCCGCCTGCCGATGCTCAGGGTGACGTTGCTGGGGTGGTGGTGACTGGGGGTCAGGTACAGCAGGTCGACGCCGGTGAGCGACTCCGGTGGCTTGAGCCCGCCGTGGTCGACGTCGATGCCCAGCACCCCGGCTCCGGTGCGCAGGAAGATGTGCCTGGCGTCGAGGTAGCCCGGGTTTTCCATGGCCACCTGCTGGTCCGGTCCGAGCAGTACCCTGCCGAGCAGGTCAAGCCCCTGCTGGGAGCCGACCGTCACCAGCACCTCGGCCGGGTCGGCTTCGATCCCGCGCGAGGTGAGCAGGTGCCGGCAGATCATCTCGACCAGCATCGGGTCGTCCGAGCCGAGGCTGTCCTGCAGGCTGTGGAACACGTGCGGCTGGTACAGCGCGTCGCGCAGGCACCGCGTCCACGACCGGGCCGGGAACGCGCTGACGTCGGTCTGCCCGGCCAGGAACGGGTACGGGTAGGTGTGCCAGTCCGCGCGCTTTTCGATGTGCGGGACGTCCGCGTCCGGGTAGCGGCGCATCCGCGCGGACCAGTCGATCCGCGAGCGGGTGTCGTGCTCCTGGACGGCGCAGTGCGGCCGCATCTCCGAGTTGACGAACAGGCCGCTGCGTTCCTTGCTCTCCACGTACCCCTCGGCCACCAGCTCCTGGTAGGCGAGGTTGATCGTGTTGCGGGAGACGCCGAGTTCGGCGGCCAGTTCGCGGGAGCTGGGCAGGCGATGGCTCACGTCGAAGGTGCCGACCGCGATGCCGTGTTCGATCGCGCGCCGCACCTGCCGGTAGAGCGGCTCCCGCGACGACCGGTCGATCTCGATCAGCGTTCTGGGCAACGGGTTCTCCTTGCTGCCCGTGCGGCTCGGCTCCACTGGCGCTACCTGAACTTAACCCTTCGGCGGGGTGTTCCGCATCCCTTCGCCCGGTCCCGTCCGGACGGTCACCGGGGCCGCACGCCCTGTGCCCGCAGCGCATCGCCGATCTCACCCGGCAGGTCGACGACGATCGCGCCCGCAGCCTCCAACGCGTCCACTTTGGACTGGCCGTCGCCCTTGCCCGCGTCGACGATCGCGCCCGCGTGTCCCATCCGGCGACCGGGCGGTGCGCTGCGCCCCGCGATGAACGCCACCACCGGCTTGTCCATGGTGGCCACGTAGGTGGCCGCGTCCTCTTCCATCGCACCGCCGATCTCGCCGACCAGCACGACGGCTTCGGTCCGTTCGTCGGCGTCCAGCTCGCGGACCGCGTCGAGCGTCGTGGTGCCGAGGATGGGATCGCCGCCGATGCCGATGAACGCGGACTGGCCGTACCCGCCGCGCACGAGGTCGAGCGAGACGAGGGTGCCGAGGCTGCCGCTGCGCGAGACGACGCCGACCGAGCCCGGCCGGAAGATGGTGTCCGCGAACCCCGGCATGATGCCGACCGAGGCCGCGCCGGGCACGACGAGGCCGGCCGTGTTGGGGCCGAGCACCGTGGTGCCGCGGTCGCGGGCGTGCGCGAGGAGCTGCATGACGTCCTGGTAGGGCACGTGCTCGGTGAGCAGCACGATCCGGCCGACGCCCGCGTCGATCGCGTCGGTGGCGGCCTTGCGCGCGGCGAGCGGGGGCACGAAGAGCACGCTGACGTCGATCGGGCCGCGTCCGGCCGCCGCCTCGGCCACGGAGTCGTAGACCGGCACCCCGCCGACCTCGCGCCCGCCCTTGCCCGGACTCGCCCCGGCGACGATCGTGGTGCCGCACTCGGCCATCCGCCCGGCCCAGAACGATCCCTGGCGCCCGGTGATGCCCTGGACGATGACCTTGTCCGTCGAGGAAACCAGCATCAGCGTCCCGCCCCTCCGGTCGTCGCCGCCGCTTCGATCGCGGCGCGCACCGCCTCGTCCATGGTGTCGAACGGATCGACGCCGAGCCGCTCGCGGACGAGCCGGATCGCCTTCTCTTCGCCCGTTCCGTGGATGCAGAAGAAGATCGGGATCGTGGGTTCCAGTTCCTCGATCGCCGTGAGCACGCCGTCGGCCATCACGTCCGTGCGGGCGAAGGCGCCGCAGAAGTTGACCACCAGGCTGCGCACGCGCGGGTTGCCGAGTACGAGCCCCAGCGCCGGTACCGCCTTGGTGTAGGCGTCCCCGCCGATTTCGAGGAAGTTCGCGGCACGCCCGCCGTAGTGGTGCACCGCGTCGAGCGTCGTCATGGTGAGGCCCGCGCCGTTGGCCAGTACGCCGATGTCGCCGTCCAGTTCGAGGTACTGCAGGCCGAGCGCGCGGCCTCGCCGTTCGAGATCCGAACCGGTGCCGTCCTCGCCGGTGAGGTGTTCGGCGAGCAGTTCGGCGTGCCGTCCCAGTGCGCCGGGGTCGAGTGTGATCTTGCTGTCCAGCGCGACCACCTCGCCGGTGGCCGTGAGCGCGAGCGGGTTGATCTCGACGAGTTCCGCGTCGATGCCCGCGTAGAGCCGGTACATCGCCAGCAGCGCCGAAACCAACTGCGCCGCAACGGGTTCCGGGAGTTCGAGGCCGTCGAGCAGGGATCGGGCGCCGGCTTCGGTCAGGCCAGCGCGGATGTCGACGGCGAGCCTGCGGATCGCGCCGGCGTTCTCCTCGATGTCCATCCCGCCCGCGGTCGAGAACAGCACCAGCGGGCACTTCCCGCGCGGGTCGTTGAGGATCGAGGCGTAGAACTCGTCCCGGATCTCCGCGCACTGCTCGACGAGCAGCTTGCCGACCGCGGTCCCGCCGAGCGTGACGCCCAGCAGGCTGCCCGCCGCCCGGCGCGCCTCGTCCGGCGACCCGGCGAAGCGGATGCCACCGGCCTTGCCCCGTTTCCCGGACGGCACCTGGCTTTTCAGCGCGACGCGGCAGCCGAGTGCGGCCGTCGCGCGTTCCGCCGCGTCCGGGTTCGTCACGACGGTGCCGCGCGGTACGCGCAGCCCCGCCTGCGCGAGCAGTTGCTTTCCCTGGTGTTCCAGCAGGTTCATCCGCGTCACCGTCCGTAGGTCTCGTGGTAGCGGCCCCACAGCTCGTCTTCGCCGGGGATGCGCTCGGGAATCACCCGCGCCAGCCGCGTGATGTTCAGGAAGTGCCGGTAGGACAGGTTTTCCGAGATGCTGTTCCCGGCCCAGGTGCCCGCGCCCATGGTCAGGGTGAAGCCGAGTCCGTTGTCGAAACCGCCTCCGGTGCCGAAGCAGTGCGCCTGGTTCACCAGCACCCGTGCCACGCGCAGCCGTTCGGCCACCAGCCTCGCCCGGTCTTCGGAGCGCGTGTGGATACCGCAGGAGTGCCCGGCGCCCTGGTGGTCGAGCAGGCGCTGGATCTTCTCGAGCGCGGCGTCGAAGTCCGCGAACCGGTAGACGGCCAGCACCACCGAGAGCTTTTCGCCGCTGAAGGGATGGTCCGGCCCGATCCCGTCCTCCTCGACCATGAAGAACGCGGCCGCCCGGGCTTCCGGTGAATCCAGGCCCGCCAGCGCCGCCAGCTTTTCCGGTGGCTGCGCGGTCACGGCCGTGCTGAGCTTGCCGTCCGGCCACATTACCCCGCGCAGGCGGTCCTTCTCCGCTTCGGAAAGCAGGTAACCGCCCTGCGACCGCAGCGCGTCGACGGTCCGCTCGTACACCGCGGCGTGGATGTGCACCGAATTCTCCGACGAGCAGCTCGTGGCGTGGTCGAAGGTCTTGCTGCGCTTGATCTTCTCGGCGGCGTCGGCGATGTCGGCGTCGGCGTCCACGATGACGGGGGCGTTGCCCGCGCCGACGCCGATCGCCGGGGTGCCGCTGCGGTAGGCCTGCCGGACGTTGCGCTGGGACCCGGTGACGACGACGAGATCGGCCTGCCGCATCAGCTCGGCGGTCAGCTCCTTGGTCGGCGAAGCGACGTACTGCACGAGATCGCGGGGCGCGCCGATCCGGTCGAGTTCCGCGTGGATGTGCGCGACGAGCAGGCGGCAGGTCGACTCGCCCTTGGGGGAGGGGGAGAGCACGACGGCGTTGCGGCCCTTGAGCGCCATCATGGTCTTGTTCGCAGGCGTCGCCGCCGGGTTCGTCGACGGGCACACGGCCGCCACCACGCCGACCGGTTTCGCGTACTCCGCGATTCCCCGCACCGGGTCTTCCCGCAGCAGGCCGACCGATTTCGCGCCGGTCAGGTCCCGCAGCGTGCCGAGCGTCTTGCGGCGGTTCTTGGCGATCTTGTCCTCGACCTTGCCGAGACCGGTGTCGCGCACGGCCAGTTCGGCCAGTTCGGCCGCCCTGTCCTCGCGGTAGATCGCCCACGCGGCGCCGCACACCACGTCGTCCACCCGCTGCTGGTCGTAGGTTTCGAAGACGGCTTGCGCGGCCCTCGCCCGCACCAGCAGCGCGGCGATGGTCGCCGCCGGGGTGTTGTCCTGCAGTGCCGCCATGGCCTGCCTTTCGTGAGTCGCCGCACACCGACGTATTTCACAGACGCATTTCACAGACATATTTCACATTGTGGCATCGGATTCCACAAAGTTACGGGCGACGGGTCGGCCGCGTCAATGCCGGGCCGGGCGGCCCCGCTGATCGTGACCGTTGACACACCGCACGGCCGGACCTACCTTCGTTGGAATCCACTTCCAATTAATGGAAGTACGGCACCGGTGCCGGTCACCGCGTGCCCGTGTCCGGACAGGCGGTGCACCGAATGCAACTTCGAATCCCGTCCCGATCCACGGTTCCCGCGCGGACGGCCGCACCAGGGCCGTTGCGCGCCTGCCGGGGCCGCGTGCGCGGCCGAGTCCTGCTCCTGCTGTGCGGGATGTACTTCATCACCTACCTGGACCGCGTGAACATCTCCACCGCGGCGCCCCACATCCGCCACGACCTGGCGTTGTCCAACACCCAGCTCGGCCTCGTGCTGTCCGCGTTCGCCATCCCGTACGCGTTTTTCCAGGTCTTCGGCGGCTTCCTCGCCGACCGGTACGGGCCGCGCAAGCTGCTGTGCGCGGTGGGCGTGGTGTGGGGTCTGTCCACTGTGGCCACCGGGTTCGCCAGCGGCATGGTGACCCTGTTCGCGGCGAGGCTCGCGCTCGGCTTCGGTGAAGGTGCCGCGTTCCCCGGTGCCACCCAGGCGATGTCGCGCTGGCTGCCCGCCGATCAGCGCGGGTTCGGTCAGGGGATCACGCACGCGTTCGCGCGGCTCGGCAACGCGGTCGCCCCGCTGGCTGTCGCCGGGCTGATCGCGCTGTTCGACTGGCGCGCCGCGTTCTGGGTGCTCGGGGTGCTCAGTCTCGGGTGGACGGTGCTGTGGGCGCGCACCTACCGTGACCGACCCGCGGACCACCCGAGGATGACGGAGACGGAACTCGGCGAGCTGTCGGCGGGGCAGCGCGCCGACGAACGGCCGCCGGTGCCGTGGGGTCCGCTGCTGCGCCGGATCCTTCCACTGACCTTTGTGGACTTCACCTACGGCTGGATGCTGTGGGTGTACCTCACCTGGATCCCGTCGTTCTTCGCGGGCAGCTACGGGTTGCGGCTCCAGCAGTTCGCGTTGTTCAGCGCGCTCGTGCTGTGCGCGGGCGTGGTCGGGGACATGGTGGGCGGCATGGTGTCCGACACCCTGCTCCGGCGAACTGGCAGCCTGCGCATCGCCAGGCGCTCGGTGCTCGTCGCGGGTCTGCTCGGTTCGTTCGCGTTCATCGTGCCCACGCTGTTCGTGCACCGGCTCGGGGTGGTCACGGTGTGCCTGGCGCTGGCGTTCTTCTTCCTGGAGCTGACGAATCCCGTGCTGTGGTCGATCCCGATGGACGTCGCGCCGGACCACGCGGGCACCGCGGGCGGGCTGATGAACACGGGATTCGGCCTCGCGGGCGTGCTCTCACCCGCGGTGTTCGGCTTCCTGGTCGACCGCAGCGGTAGCTGGGTACTGCCGTTCGGGGTCTCGGCCGGGCTGCTCGCCGTCGGCGGGCTCGTCTCGTTGCGGGTCGACCCGGCGAACAAGCTGCCGATCAGCGGGGTCAGATGAGGTAGCCGTGCGGGATGGCGGCGGTGACTTCGCGCGCCGCGTCGACGGCGAGCGACGCGAGCTCGGGGATCCGGCCGGTGGGCATCCGGAACTCGGGGCCCTGGATGGCCACCGCCGCCATCGCGGCACCGTCGGCGTCGAGCACCGGCGCCGCGACGCCGCAGACGCCGGGCACGCGCTCGCCCCGGTTGACGGCGAACCCCTGGTGCCGGGTCAGGTCCAGATCGCGGCGCAGGCCGGTCGCCGAGGTGATCGTGGTGTCGGTCAGCCGGGCCAGATCGCCGAGCCGCGTGATCTCGGCGTCGAGGTCGGCGGCGAACGCCAGCAGGGCCTTTCCGGTGCTCGTGCAGTACAGCGGCACTCGCGCGCCGACCGGCTGGGTGAAGCGCAGCGGCTGCGCCGACTCCACCCGCAGCACGACCAGCCCCTCGTCGCCGTCGCGGACCACCAGGTTGACCGACTCGCCGGTTTCCGCGGCCAGGCGTTCGAGCAGCGGCTCGGCCGCGTCGAAGCCGAGTGTGCGTTCGGCGGCCCGGCCGAGCAGGAACGCCTCACGGCCGAGCCGGTACCGCTCGGTCCGCTCGTTGCGCGCCACGTACCCGGCGGCGACCAGCGCCTTCGCGATGCGGTGGACGGTGCTCGTGTTCAGGTCGAGCGCGCGGGCGATCTCGGTGATCCCGGCGTCGCCGTCGGTGTCCCGCAGCACGCGCAGCACGGCCAGCGCCCTGACGATCGTCTGGGTGCCGGTGATCTTGCCGGTGGTTCCGTCCGCTGCCATGGCAGTGCTCAGAAGCTGTGGCCCGGCGGCAGGAGCGCGGAGATCTCCTTGGCCGCGGCCGAAACCTGGGGCCCCAGCTTGCCGAACCGGTCGTCGGGCATCCGGACCGCGGGCGCCTGCACCGCGATCGCGGCCCTGGCCACGCCCGCGTCGTCGCAGATCGGCGCGCCGACGCACCGGACGCCGACGGTCGACTCCTCGTCGTCGGTGCTCCAGCCGCGCGCCCTCGTCTCGACGAGGTCCGAGCGCAGGCTCTTGGCGGTGGCATGGGTCTTCGCGGCGACGCGTTCGAGCCGGGTGACGCCCTTGAGGACCCGGCGCTCCACCTCGGTGTTGAAGGCGAGGAGCGCCTTGCCCATCGACGACGCGTGCAACGGGACCCGGGTGCCGGGCGGCTGCGTGAAGCGCAGCGGCTGGGTGGATTCGATGCGCTCGACGACGACCGCGGCGTCGCCCGCGAGCACGCCGAGGTTGACCGATTCGCCGGTGCTGGCGGCCAGCTCCTGCAGGACCGGGTACACCACGTCGAGCCCGAAGTTGTGGTGCGCTGCCTGGCCGAGGAGCAGCGCGCCGGTGCCGAGGTAGTAGCGCTCGTTCTCCGCGTTCTGCGCGAGGAAGTCCTCGGCGACGAGCGCGCGGACGATGCGGTGCGCGGTGCTGAGGTTGAGCTCCAGCTCCTTCGCGACCGCGCCGACGCCGAGGTCGCCTCCGTGGTCGCGGAACAGGCGGAGCACGGCGAACGCCCTCGCCACCGTCTGCGCGCCGACGACCCGGCCGTCCTCGGGCTTGGGACTCATCCGATACCTCCCCTGTCACATGTTGGAAGTAGCTTACCGGCCGCCGCCGATACTGTGCGATCGCTCGCAAGCTCTTCAATTTGTGGAAGTAGCTTCTATAGTGTGGAAGTAGTCGATTCGGGAGGTGACCATGGAACTCGCAGCCGAGTCCGGTGTGGACGCTGCGGCGGAGCTGCTCGCCGCCTGGTCGCGACGGATCGACGGGCTGGAGATGCGTGTCGCGCTGCCGGACGGCGCCGACCCGAGGGCGATCACCGCGGCGCTCCGGTTGCACGAGCAGGGGGTGCTGCGGCCCTGCCTGGTCGGGGACGGCGCGGAAATAGCGGCGGCGGCGGTGGAGCTCGGTGTCGCGCTGCCCGGCGAACTCGTGTCCGAAACGGCCGAGCTGGCCGCTGAGGTGCGCGAGACCTTGGCTTCGGCGCTTGCCGGACGGAAACCCGCCGATCTCCTAGACGCGCAACAAGATCCCCTTTCCCTCGCCGGTGCAGGGCTCCGGGCGGGCGTGTTCGACGCGTGCGTCGCGGGCGCGACGCGGCCGACCGCCGACGTGCTGCGCACCGGCCTGCGGATCGTCGGCGTGCGACCGGGCGCGGGCAGCGTGAGCAGCTTCTTCCTGATGCTGCTCGCCGACGGTCGGGTGCTGGCGTTCGCCGACTGCGCGGTGCTGCCGGAGCCGGACGCGGGCCAGCTCGCGGACATCGCCATCGCTACGGCGGCGTCCTTCGGGGCGTTGACCCCCGCCGAGCCCCGCATCGCCATGCTGTCGTTCTCGACGCAGGGCAGTGCGGCGCACGCGAGCGTCGACAAGGTGCGCGCCGCGACGGAGCTGGTCCGCGTGCGGGCGCCCGGCCTCGCGGTCGATGGCGAGCTGCAGTTCGACGCCGCCGTGGTCGGTGCGGTCGGTGCCGCGAAGGCGCCGGGTTCGGCGATCGCCGGGCACGCGAACGTCCTGGTCTTCCCCAACCTGGACGCCGGGAACATCGGGTACAAGATCGCCGAGCGCTTCGGCGGCGCGACCGCGCTCGGGCCGGTGCTGCAGGGCCTTCGCCTGCCGCTCAACGATCTTTCGCGGGGCTGCTCGGCACGCGACATCGAGGTGATGGCCCTGATCAGTGCCGCACAGGCGGCGGGCAGCACTCCCGAAGGCGCGCCGCCCGCCGCGTGAACGGGGTCAGGCCGCGGAAACCCGCAGCGAATCACCGGCTTCGGCCGCTTCGGCGTCCTCGGTGAACAGATCCCGTTTCCGGATGGCCAGCGTGCAGGCCGTGCTCACCGCCGTCGCGGCGAGCACGTAGGCCAGCACGAGGCCGTAGCCGCCGCCCGCCGCGCCGACGAGCCAGGCCAGTATCAACGGCGTCAGCCCGGAGGCGAAGATGCCGGAGAACTGGTAGACGAACGAAATCCCGGTGCAGCGGACCGGCGTGGGGAACAGCTCGGCGTAGAACGCCGCCTGCGGCCCGTACATGACCGGGTAGCAGACGCCGAGCACCACGACCAGCGACACCGCGACGAGCACCGGCTGGGCCGTGCCGAGCGAGGCGAGCGCGGGATACGCCGCGACCCCGGTGAGGATCGCGCCCAGTGCGAACACCTGCCGCCGCCCGAAGCGATCGGACGTCCTGCCGAACACCGGGATGAACACCAGCATCACCGCCGCGGCCGCCATCACGCCCAGCAACAGCGGCTGGCGGCTCATCCCGATGGTGCCGGTGCCGTAGGAGATCGAGAACACCGCCCAGGTGTTGAACGCGATGCCCTCGTGTAGCCTGCTGCCCATCCCGAGCAGGACGTGGCGCCGCGAGCGACGGTCCTTGGCGAGTTCGAGCGCCGGCACGGTCGCCTTGGCCTCGTGCTGTTCCATCTTGCGGAACGCGGGCGTCTCGATGACCTTGAGCCGGATCACCATGCCGACCAGCACCAGGATCGCGGAGAGCTCGAACGCGATCCGCCAGCCCCACGACAGGAACGCGTCACCGGGCATCACCGAGTTCAGCCCGGCGAAGACCCCGGTGCCCAGCATGAGGCCCAGCGCGAGCCCCATCTGCGGGAAACTGCCGTAGAACCCGCGTTTGCCCTTCGGTGCGTATTCGACCGCCATCAGCACGGCGCCGCCCCACTCACCGCCGATGGCGACGCCCTGGGCGAGCCGCAGGAGCACGAGGATGACCGGCGCGGCCACGCCGATCGTCTCGTAGGTGGGGATGAGGCCGATCGCGCAGGTCGCCAGCCCCATGATCAGCATGGTCGCGATCAGCGTCCGCTTGCGCCCGACGCGGTCGCCGATGTGCCCGAAGATCAGCCCGCCGATCGGCCGCGCGATGAAGCCGAGCGCGAAGGTCGCGAACGACAGCAGCGTGCCGACCAGCGGGTCGTCACTGGGGAAGTAGAACTTGTTGAACACGATTCCGGCAGCGGTGCCGTAGAGGAAGAAGTCGTACAACTTCATCCCCGGTCACGGGGCCTGCGGGTATTCCCCGGCGCACCCGCTCTGACCTGCTGGTTTGCTCTTGTTGGGTCCGGTTGCGTCCGAGCCGATCCGGACGTCTGACGGCCTGGTGACGGCCTGGCGGGTTGTCGGCGGATGCTGAAGATAGCGGCCTTCTCTAAGCTGGTGAAATGACGGAACGGATCTTGGACCATGTGAAGGTCGGGGGCCTCGTGACGCGGGGTGTCCAGGCGGAGTTCGATGCGTTCGGAGACCAAGCGGGGTTGACTCGGCTGACGTGGACCGTGACGGCGACGGCTGATTACCGGGCTCGGCCGTTGCTGGCTGTGGTGGGTCATCTGATCGCTTGGGAGAATCTCGCTGCCGCTCAAACGGCACTGGAGGGTTGGGCTGCTGCGCTCGGGCTCGAACAGGTGGATACCTCGCAACAGGAAAGCCCGATGATCGAGTTCCGAGGTTTCGCAATGACTTCGATGACGGTGCAAGTGATAGCGATCGGCCGTGCCGCTGCCGATGCTGCGGTGCGTGAGGTGTCCGGTGTCTGAGGTGATCGACTTCGCCGAGATCGCGTCACGGGGTGATGACGGGTTGCAAGCCGCGATGGACCAGTTCGCGGACGAACAGGGGCTTACTCGCCTGGCATGGCGCACGGTCGAAGGTTCGGTGATGGCAAAGTACATTGCTCCGGCGACGCGTGAAATTTGCGGCACCTTGGGCAAGTGGCCCCATGTGTGGCCTGGCAGGGAAGAGGTGGAATCGATTTTCCGTCCGTGGGCTACGGTGTTGGATTTGGGAGACTCGACGCTGTGGCCTAACGGCGTGTTCTTCACCGGAACCTTTGGCGATTTAAAGGTCAAGGTCGGTAATACGAAAATAGACTATCCCGAAACTCCGGTTGATGAGTTCATGATGGTGGAACGGTCGGACAGGGCATGACGCGGAGGAAGGGTAAGGATCATGGCTGTTGGGCGTTTGTTTGATGGGGTCGAAGTCCACGACGATGCACATCAGATCGTGGGCAGCATCGTGAAAATGGGGATTCAGAACCGGTTCGATGATCTCGCGGACGGGGACGGCTTGACGCGGCTGTTGTGGCATCACGAGGCGGGGGTGCCGGGTGTTCCGCCGGAGGTCTTGGTGCTGCGTGGGATGTTGTGGCCCGCGCGTGGCTGGGATGAGTCGGTCAAGGTGCTTGAGGCGTGGGCGGAGAACTTGAAGCTCGCGCGTGTGCCGGAACCGGGTCTGCTGGTATTCGCTGGAGTGTGGTCTGACGTGGCGGTACAGGTGTTCGCGGAGGCTCCGGCCGGTGAGCTTGCCCGACCTGGTACGTGGGCGGGGACCTGGTAGCGCGGGCCAGAGGACGACGACGGTAGGTGAGTGGCTGGGTGCCTGTTCGCCGCCGTTTCCCTCGCCCCTGCCGATCCCTAGCGGTGAGAGGGCCGTGTCAAGGCACGCTTTCCCGCCTTGATGCGGTCGGCTCACCGCTAGACGCTGAAATGCGAGGGATGGTCTGGGTGACCTCGCGTTGCGTTTCCCTGGTCATGATTGGACTGGGCTTATGCTGTGGGCATGGGCGCGGAGATCAGCGGGCATGACGACCGGGTGCAACCGGGGCTGGCGGTGATGATGCGACCCGAGCTGCTTGTGAGTGGGCAGCGATGGCGTGATGGTCTGGAGCGGATCGAGGCGTCTGCCAAGTCCATTAAAGACGTTCTGGCGGTCATCGGCCCGAAACATCCTGCGGTGCAAGGGATCGCGGCTGTGCAGGAACTCCTGCGCGACTGGCGGGAGCATTTCGCCACGATCGACGCGGACGAACCCGAGCAGGCGCAAGCAATCGCAGCCTGGGAGCAAACCTCCGCGTTCGTCCGGGACCTGTATGAGACCGAGATCAAACCCTACTTTTTCGGGGGGCGTCGTGTCGTTGAGGACGTGGATTCGTCGGCTGGCAACGCGGGAGGCTCGGCCGGTGCTGTGTCGGACCTGCGGCACCCGGCACGTGGTACTGAGTCAGCAGCCGGGTCATCTGGTGGGCACACCGGTGCCCTGTACAGCCTCGACTACACGGTCTGCTGGCCGGACGGGCGGGTCATGCTGAGCCTTGGTGGGGAAGGGTCCTCGGCGGATGTCGCGCGGATGCTGCGGGACGCGGCCGAAACCGTCGAACGGACCACCGCAAGCTGATCGTGGCCACAAGATCGTGGCTGGTCGGTAGGCTGGTTGTCGTTCCCGCCGGGGCCTCCTCCCCTTTTGTTGGCCCCTGCTGGGAACGCCCCTCGGTGTCGGCCTCCCTCGGTACCGATGGGCCTTCTGCTGCTCGCGCTGCTGCGGCTCGCTGAACATGCCTGCGACCTGGGGATCTCTTCCACAATTCCGCGGTTGGTCGTGGGCCTGGCGGGCGTGGTGGATGTCACGGACGCGTGAGGGTCTGGCCTGCGGCTTGTCGGGTGGGTCTGTGGGTCGGCGCTGGCGGTGGCGCGCGCACGGGTGCCGCGTTTCGTCGGCGCGCCCGAGACCGGGCGGCCGGAGCGGAGCGGCAGGCCGATCCGTGTCGTGGGGGCGTGCCGACGAACGCAAGGTGACGGGCGCGCCGCCGACGGCGGCGCCTTGATCCCATAGAGCTAAATTCGGCAACGATGCAAGTACTGGCCTCACAGCCGAACCGTGGAGCTCCATGATCGGTCGGGGAGGGCCGAACCGGCGAACGCTGGGATTGGTTGAACGGGTGTCACTGGTAGCGACGGCTGCGGCGGCGCTGCTCCTGTGCCCCCGTAACGCACTCAGGAACCGCCAAGGTTGAGGTGCTTGTTCGGTGCAAGTGCGGCCTCGGCGAACGCGGGAAGCTCGACAACTTCGACACCGGCATCGCGCATCTGCTCAACTCCGACCACGCCCGTTACGAAGAGATCGGGCTCTCGCCACGCGATGACGCAACGTTTGATGCCCGATTTAATGATGAGCTGGGCGCAAGGCGTCGGCCTGGACGCACGCTGCGAACATGGCTCCAAAGTGGAATACATAGTGGCACCAGGTAGCCGGGGATCGTCGGCAGGCACTTTAGCTAATGCGGCCTCTTCCGCGTGAACCTTCGAATCTGTCTCGCGTGAGTAGCCCGTGGCTATCTCGTCGCCGTTCGCGTCAACGATTACGGCGCCAACTGCGAACGCAGCCTCAGACGGAGGGCATTCCCACGAAAGCTCAACGGCCTTTTGCATCCAACGATCGTCGTTCATGATTTCCTCGCCAAGTTTGCGGTGTCGATGTGACTATTTCCGAACTGATGAGCCGGTTAGGGCAGCGGTGAATTTCTTTACACTGTTTGCTTTAGGCCATTTTGCCTCAAGTTCCTTGTTAAGCTGCCTAAGGTAATGCAATATTCGTGACGAGTTAGTTTCGCGCGCGATCCACAGTGCCTTGGTGCCAATTTCAACGGCTGTGTCCGGGTCGGCTGCCCCGGCCTTCGCTAGTGCTTGCCACGCAAGGTAAACACCTCGGTCGCGCCGGAAGGTGGAAGGCAATCCTCTCAACGCGGTTTGAAACGCTTCCGCCGATTTGGCATACTCGCCGAGCGCGGCGAAACTGTGTCCTTCGTAAACTGAAAGATACTCGGCAGTAAAGAACAGGCCATACTTGTCTTCAGGGGTGGTGTTTAAGTGTTCGAGTTGAGACCTGGCTAAGTCGTATAGCTTGGCGCTTTCCGTAGCGTCACCGCGTAGCGCGTAGCCATGAGCGGCGAAAGTGGCAGCTACTGCGCTAACTCGGGGTGACCGCGACATGGCAAGCGCGGCTTCCCCTGAGTCTATAGCCTCAGGGGCGTCACCAAGATCTGAGGATAGCTGACTCCGGCGCGCGAGTATAAAAGCGGCAGTATTGGGCTCACGAGATGAATGTGCCCATTGCAAAGATCGGTCAATCCAAAAACTGGCCTCTTCGTATTTTCCGCTATCCTGGTAAAGCCACCCTAGAAGGTCGGCGAACTGAGTCTGAACCCCAACCAGTCTATGGTAATCTTCGCCCCGCCATTGCCGCCGCAATGACTGCATCGTGGCTATTTGCTCCCGGACGGTTTCCATTATCTTACCCGGTCCGAACAAATTATCGTTGTCGGCCAGAACTGACTTCATTTGCGTGAAATGAGAAACCGGATTCACTTCGGAGTCTAGGAGACTTGAAGCTTGTTCGTCGGAGTTTGAATCTGGCACATTCGAGAACTCATTTATGCTAGAATTTTCGCCAAGAAAACCAGTTCCGGAAATAACGCCCAGAGATCCCGCAAGAATGGTCCGCCTTGGAACGTTCACATTAACCACGTCTCCACTGTGAGAAGTCGCTGGAAATACCACCATTTCATTGTCATTCCGTTGACTGTCACTATCTAAAGGTTCCTGTGGGACCAATCCAAGATCTGGCGGGGTTTTCACAAATGCGAAAGCGGCATCATTATAAAATTCGTCAGATGTGCCCGAATGACTAACGCCTCCCGCTCCCTTTGGAACGAATGAAACGCGTTTTTGAAAGTCGGGCTTAAATAAGTCGTCGGCGGCCCAGCCGGGTAGGAGGTGCTCCAGCACTCGGCAGTGTTCCGAGTGTGGAATTGTCTTAACGTCACCTTTTAACCAACGGTAGAACTGGGCTTTTGCGGGAGGGTTCGCCTTTGCGATTCCCGCTTCAACTGCCGCTTTTCTGTACTCTTCGCGGAAAGCTGTATAGCTATGCAAATGGCGCTTCTTGAGCAATTGTTTCAAGACGGTGGGCATGTGGTCCACCGCTTGCCCTTCGTGGCCGTCAGTGCTGCTCATGAGCCCAGCCTACCAGATGAGACCTGGTGAGAAGAGACACGGTGAGACCTCCATGAGACCAGAAGAGACCAGGTGAGGGCACTACGGCACCTCCGTGAGACCTCGTCGGCGCCGATAGTTGTAGGTGTCGCCGAGAGTCGGCGGTGGTAGTGGAGGTGACTGTTAGTAATGGCTATCGAAAAAGGCGCTCGATTCGAAGTGTCGTTTGACTACGCGTTTCCGAACGGCCTGATGATGATGGGTGAGGTTGCGCCGGACACTGACTACCAGTCGGGTAAACAGATTATTGATGAGAGGACTGGTAAGCGTCAGTGGAAGATCAGTGCGGCGGACCCTGCGGAGGTGAAAGCGAACCGTGCTTCGTTTGAGGTGAAGTTTTGCGCTGATGTTCAGCCGGTGCCGGAAACTCCGGAGCTTGCTCCGGGTACTGGTGTGCGAATGGTCGAATTGGAAGGGCTGGCGGCTGAACCGCGCGTGAAGGGTCAAGGGGAATACAAGTTTCTGGGATACGTGTTCTGGGCTTCCGGGTTCAAGGCGGTTAAGAGCGGTTCCGGGTCGGGATCGAGTAGCGCGAAGGCTGCTCGGGCTGATGCGGGGGCGGATTCGTCAGCTAAGGCTGCGTGATCGTGCGGTGTGTAAGGAGGTGATCGGAATGGATGGCTTTAACCCTTCTTACGAAAGTGTCATGGCGTGGGAGCACGCCTATGTGCGGTACTCCCATGCCGTGGCCGCTATGGACAGGCAGCCGCGTTCGGATGACGTGGTGAGCCGCTATCAGGTGGCGTCGCGTGAGCTGGCGCATGCCTGGCGGCAGCTCGTCGTTGGTGGGAGTGGTCCGTGGTGGGTGAACGCTGCGGTGTCCACTTCTGCCGAGTCGTTAGAAAATCAGGCGCGCGAGTGGGACCTTCGGGAGACCGATGATCCGGTCACTCCCACTGGCGCTTCGTGGTTCGGCGACGGTCCTACTGCTGGCGGCTGGTTCGGGGACAGTCCGGTCTCCGAACCGCCTCCGGCCACCCGGCCTTCGGGGCCTTCGGGAGCTGCTGGGCGTGCTCCGCGCGGCGGTGGGCGTCATAGCTTGAGGAATGAAGAGGGCGAACGATGACGAAACTTACTGTGGTACCCGGGAAAGGGGAGTCTCCCTCTGTGGATCGGGCGTACTGCGAGAGGGTTCTTCTCGCGCGTGAACCGGAGCTCATCGCGTTTGTGTCACTGGGTGCTCGACTGCGGCATCTTCGCGTTGGTCACGGCCTGAGCCGAAAGGAGCTGGCGGAGAAGTCCGGGTTGGACGCCGACACGGTTGCCAACATGGAGAGTGATCACGTGATGGGGCCGCGCCGGTTACTTGAGTTGCTTCGGGTCGCGGAACCGCTGGGCGTGGAGGCTAAGCAACTGGTTTTGCTGGCTGCGGATGATTTGGCGGCACGGTCCGACTGGTTGTCGAAGCTGGCTATGTATGAGCCGGATTCGCACGTGGTCGAGTTCGCCCCTGGGCGGTGGGGCTCGCGGCTGAAAGGGGCGCGGCATCACCGTTCTGAGCACGGAAGGACACCGCTCGGGGTGGTGCTGCGACGGATGCGGCGGCAGGCGGATATGAAGCTGGCAGACTGCGCGCAGCGGGCTCGTCGTTCGGTGTCGGGGATGTGCGATGTCGAGAACGGCCGTCGTCAAGTGTCCACTGTAGACAGTCTGGTCGGGTGGTCGGTGGGCCTGTGGGTGCCGCTGGATGACCTGACCGAGTTCGTGATCGAGCACAGGACGGACCGGTGATGGAGGTGGAGACCGAAACGATGCCCATCACGCTGGAGGCCGCTGCAAGGTACTCGCGAGAGCGGCGCCCCGCGCATGACGCGCCGGTCGTGGATTGGATCAGGCATCGGAAAATGCAGGTAGAGCTCTATAAAAGGGTAGCAGAGAAGGACATCGAAAACCGAAAGGACGCCTTGCGCTTATTGGCAACAATAAAATATACACTCGAAGATATGCGTGAAAGGTACGCGAGGGGACAGCGGGAATGGGCGAGTTGACCGATTCGATTTTCACGCTGGACGATTGTCCGGTGTGCGTGGAGATCAGACGTATCTACTCGGAAGGTCCGTCGCCGTTCGGGTTGCAACTGCATCGGATTCGGGAAGCGAAGGGGATGCAGCTTGGCCCTGTGGCAGACCGTGCGGGATTCAGTCACTCCCACGTGCGGCGGATGGAGAGGGCGATGCCGTTGGACACTAAGCCGATGTTGCACAGGGTCGAGACGGCCGTACGGATCGCTCAGGGACTCCAGGTGCCACCGATGCACATGGTCGTGCTGGCGACGCTGAATTTCCTTGCCTGGCAGCGGGAGTACGGCACTCAGGTGCAGAGGTCGGCGCGCAGGAAGAGCGCTCGGATGCACGAGAGAACGGGGGTGCCGAACCGAACGCGCAACTGAGATCAACGACACGTGACAAGTTAACAGGAAACCAATTCAGCACGTGCGGGCGTGCGTTATATAAACACGTCCGCACGTGCCTAAATCCAACTTATAAAACACAGAAGCGGCTCGTGGCTACCAACCTTCACCGCTTCTGTGTCCCGTTCACTGGAGGTGAACTATGACAACGATAAATGACAACGAACAACCGGCGCTAGGCGGGGTCACCCGAATGGACCGGAAGCGCGTCACGTGCCGGGTCGTGCTGCCGTTGGACGTGGTGGCGCTGCTGTCGCTCGTGCTGGGCGTGGCGGGGAACGGGGGTGCGCGATGAACGTTCACTCTCCGGGTTTCCTCGTACTGCTGGTGCTCGCTCTCGGGCTGGTGGTGTGGGTGCTGGCCAAGGTTGGCCGTGCCCTGGCCGCTGTGGTGGAAACGTTGGCGTTCCTGGCTTTCCTGGCGGTCGGGCTGTGGTGGATCACGCGGACGTGTCTGTGGTTGCTGCGGCAGGTCGGCGTGCACTGGCGTACTTCGGTCGTCCTGGTGGCGGCGTGGGCCTGGTGCTCGTTGCTGGGCTGGGTGTCGCTGGTGTGCTCCGCGGCTTCGGTCGCGTTTGTGCTGGTCACGTGGCGGTTTCTCGACGAAATCCGGTTCGATCATTGGTGTGGTCGGCATCTTCGGGCGTCCTGGATGCGGTGGACGGTCTACCACCGGAAGCTTCCGGGCTGGCTGCGGGCCTGCGGCCTGACGGTCTCCGACGATGTGACCCCCATCGATGTGACGGTCAGCTTTCTGGGTCGGCGACGGCTGCCGGGCCGGATTGGTCGCGGCCGTACCGCTGCGTCGTCGGTGGACAGCTCGGCGCGGGTGGCGGTTCCTCGGCTGTTGAGCGTGCGTTCGGGTGCCTCGTGGGATGAGGTGCGGCTAGAGCTGGTGCCGGGGCAGACGCCGGAAGATTTCGACGACGCGGCGCGGGCGCTGGCCTCGGCTCGCAAGGTGTCGCGCTGTCAGGTTCGGGAACTGGCTCCGAATGTGGTGTCGGTGGATTTCCAGCGGCGGGACCTGCTGGCGGTTCCGGTTCCGTGTCCCGCGCTGCCGGAACTGGGCGGCTCGCAATCGCACGGGGTTGACCTGCGGCGGGTCTGGTCTGGGCGAACGGAGTACGGGCACGACTGGCATATGCCGTTGTTCGGGTCGGGTGCTCACCTGCTGGTGGTCGGTGCTACCGGGTCGGGCAAGAACTCGTTCATGTGGTGTCCGCTGATCGCTGCGGCTCCTGCGATCCGGGCGGGGAACGTCCGCCTGTCCGGGATCGATCCAAAGGGGATGGAACTCGCGTACGGGCGCGGGATTTACGCCCGATACGCACAGTCCGGAAAGGACGCTCTAGAGGTGCTCGATTCGCTGATCGACGTGATGGAGGACCGTAAGCGGGAGTTCGCCGGGCTACTGCGGTCGGTGCCGGTTTCCACTGAACATCCGCTGGAGCTGCTCGACTTTGACGAGATAGCGGCGCTCACGAAATACACCGATCGTAAGACCAAAGAGGCCATTGTGGAACGGTTGTCGCTGATCACCACTCAGGGGCGGGCGCTGGCCGTGACGGTGCGCGGCTACGTCCAGGAACCCACGAAGGACACGGTTCCGGTGCGGGAACTGTTTCCCCGGCGGGCATGCCTGCAAGTGACCGCGAAATCACATGTCGGGATGGCCTTGGGTGACGGTGCCTACGAACGCGGTGCGTGGGCGAACCGCATCACTGACCCCGGTGTCGCCTACGTGTGGGGTGAGGGTCTGCGGGAGCCGCTGCGGGTCCGTGCCGGATGGGTTCCTGACGACACGATCAAGGCGTTTGAGAACTACGTGACAAACAACGGAAACCGTGTGATCGCACTGTCCGAACGAGACACGAACAACAACCACGGCCACCCCGGTGGCCACAACGAGAGGGGGGCGGCGTGATGAGCGCGGCCGACGGCGTGAAGAACCATCTACGAGCACTGCTGTCCCATGTGGACAAATACGATTTGGCGCCGTTGCGGGCAGTTCATGTCACCAACGGCTACGAGATCGGGGAAGACCGAACGGTGATCATGGCGCGGGTGCGGGACGCGGGCCTGTCGCCGGTGGCGTGGGCGCTGGTGAACTGGGCCGCGACGCTGGAAGCTACCTCGGCTGTGCTGTGGCGGCCAGCGGATGGCGGGGTGTTCCTCGGCGTCAAGGGAAAGCTTCCGTGTGGCGCGCAAGTCAAGGTGTACGGGTTCGTCATGTTCGGCGTGTGGACCCTGTCCGGGGTGGAACCGGGCCATTTCGAGGACATCCCGATTTCCCGGCTGCTGGAGTACGCCCAGACCCGCACCGTGGGCGAGGCCAACGACGATAAGGGGGGTAAGTGATGAACGCGGGTGACTCGGTGCGTAATTTCGTGGCGGCGTTCCTGTCGCATGTGGACAAAAACAAGGAGCTGCCGCCCGTGCGGCGGTTGATGGTGACCGATAGGGCATACCCGTTCGAGGATGAGCCCGTATCGATGTGTGTCGCGGATGGGCCGCTGTCGTCGGTGGCGTGGGCGCTGGTGTGCTGGGCCGCGTCCCTGGCTGAGGTGTCAGTGCACCTGTGGCGGAGCACCGGACGAGACGGCGAGGTCCAGGTGCACGTGGAGGGTCGTCTCAGCTCCGGGGTTCCGGTGGATGTGTATGGCTTCGTCGCTTTCGGCGCGGGTGTGTTCCCGAACTTGGAAAGGGGAACGTTCAGCGTGGTTCCGTTGTCGGAGCTTCTGGAGTGGGCCAAGCCGATCGACGGCACGGGTAAGGGGGTGGTCGTATGACAGCCGGGGACCACGGTCGGGACGCGGTGACGGGTAGGAGGCAGCCGGCGGCGGGCGGCCCCTCGGCGGCATCGGTGGATGGGGCTGGGTCGGGGCCGCCCGCTGCCGTCTGCCGGACGCCGCTCGTCCCACTGGCCGCTGAGGTGATCAAGGCGACGGCGGAGAAGCACGGGGTATGCACGCGGCCGTTCACGATGGAGGTAGCCGACACCGAAACCGGAGAGCTGCGGTACGTCCCGATCCCGTGCGGGTCCACGGTGGAATCCGTGTGCCTGCCCTGCGCGAGGAAGGCGAAAGCACTTCGGCAACAACAGTGCCGGGAAGGGTGGCATCGCGACACGGAACCGGAAATCCCCCCGGCGGAGAAGCCCTCAGAGGGGCATACGGAGCTGCTGGAGTTCCGGGCTGATCTCGTGGCCCGGTACCGGGACCTGACCGCGCAGAGCGGCGCTGAGGGCTTGGCGGAGATGGACCAGGCGCAAGCGGACGAACTCCGTGAAGAGGTTGTGAGTGTGGACGCGGAACTTCGGCAACTCGGGTTGCGGGGGCGGTTGCCTTCCCTCGACGTGCCGACGCGGCGCCCGGTGAAGCGTTCGACGAAACGGCGGCAGGACGCGCCGAACCTGCCTCGCCGGAAGGTGGCCAAGACGACAGTGGGAAGGGAGTACGCCGGACGCTTCCGGCCGTCCATGTTTGTGACGCTGACCTGCGACTCTTACGGGAAAGTCCGCGGTGACGGGTCGCCGGTGAATCCGGCCACCTACGACTACCGGCGGGCAGCTCGGGACGCGGTGCACTTCTCCGCGCTCGTCGACCGCTGGTGGCAAAACCTGCGGCGGGTCGTCGGCTGGGATGTGCAGTACTTCGCCACCGTGGAACCGCAGAAGCGGACCGCTCCGCACCTGCACGCGGCCGTGCGGGGCTCGATGTCCCACGACACGATCCGCCTGGTTACCGAGGCCACCTATCACCAGGTCTGGTGGCCGAACCACGATGAAATCGTGTACGTCGAACGGATGCCGGTCTGGGACATGCGCACGAAGTCCTTTGTGGACCCTGATACCGGGGTGCCGCTGACGGCATGGGATGACGCGGTGGAGAACGTGGAGACTCCGGCGCATGTGGTGCGATTCGGGCAGCAAGTGCACTCGAAGGGAATCCTCGGCGGCACCGAGGAATCCGCGCGGCACGTCGGCTACCTCACCAAGTACCTCACGAAAAGTACGGGTGAGGTGGTGGTGGCCGATACGGCGGCGCTGGCCGATCATCACGATCGGTTGCATGCGGAGCTGGCTATCACCCCGTGCTCGCCTCGATGCGCGGTCTGGGTGCTGTATGGCATCCAACCCAAGGGCGTGTCGTCGAAGCTGACTCCGGGGCACTGCAAGGGCCGTGCGCATCGGCGCTCCACGCTCGGGCTTCCGGGTCGTCGCGTGCTGGTGTCGCGGAAGTGGTCAGGAAAAACCCTCGGGGACCACAGAGCCGATCGAAAGGCTTTCGTCGCGGCCGCGTTGGCGGCGGTCGGGATCGAGAAACCCGAGCCCGATCCCGCGCGGCTGGCCTGGCGCAAGGTCGAAACCAACGAGCCCGGCCTACCCCCGCGTGACCACCTGATCATGCACGCGATATCAGAACGGATCGCCTGGAGGGCCGAGTACGACCGGGCCATGCTCGCCGCGTCCGGGCCACCCGGTGACCCCGGCCCGGAAACTTCGGCAACTCAGGACTTGGCGGCCTGACATGGGACGGAAAGGAGGTGATGCGGTGGTAAGAGGCGCTAGAGGCGTGCCCCCGGAGCAACTGTGGACCCCGGAAGACCTGTCGGACTTCTTGAGGATTCCCGAGAAAACTCTTCGCGATTGGCGTTTCAAGGGATACGGGCCACAGTGGGTCAGGATGGGCAAACACGTCCGATACGTGCCTAAAGACGTAATGGCGTGGGTGACCGGACTCGGCGACTCCTGCGCAGCATAAAAAACACCAGAAATGGGCACATATTTTCCCGCATCCCTTGAATATCGGCAAGGGATGCGGGAAAATGATATGTGTACACCGGATAAGGGAGCCGCGAATACGCCTCCCGGAAGGGAAACATCATGAGTGTCGAGATCACCGATAGTGAAATGGTGTGCGATGTCACGGGCATAAGCGCGAAGTGTACGCCTGAGGGCTGGGTGGTGCCCTGGATACCTGATCGGGTCTTTACCCGTAATGCGGCACTCACCGCGATGGTGCTGGGTGAGATCTACTACCGGTGCCCACTGAATGACCGGATGTGGCTGCACGCATCTAGCTTCGAACAGGAAATCGGTATCGGCGAAACCTACCGGCCCGCGTGGGCTCGAAAGAAGGTCGCGTAATGAAAGGTCATGTACAAGATCGGTGGACGCGTCACAAGAGAGACGACGCTGGTAATTTTGTGTACACCAACAAGGGCCGCCCTGTCCGGGAAAAAACGGCACTGTACGGGGTCGGTCTGCGGTACAAGGTCCACTACTACGACCCGGACGGCAAGGAACGTAACCAGTCCTTCCCGGACAAGGCCAAAACAAAAGCCGATAACTTCTTGACAAAAATGCAGCACGACGTGCTCTCGGATGACTACGTGGACCCGAAAGCGGGTGACGAGTTATTCCGCACGTACACGAAACAATGGATGAAAGGCCAGTCGGCGGATGCGTCTACCCGCCAGACCGTGGAGAGCAGGCTCAAAAACGGCGTGTATCCGATGCTCGGTGACAAGTCACTTCGAGTTGCGGGGCGTGTCGATACCATCCGGGATTGGATGGAGTGGATGGAACGGCCGGTGTCCGAGGGCGGGAAGTGCTACCTCGCGTCCTACCGCGCGCAGCTCTTCGACCTGGTGTCAGCCATCCTAAATTCGGCGTGCGACGACAAGAAAATCAAGAAAAATCCATGCGCGGCGAAAAGTATCAAACGGCCGAAGAAGGACGGCCGGAAAATCGTTCCGTGGCCGGAGGAACGCGTGCACGCGGTCAAGAACGCGCTACCGGGACCGTACAAGATCGCGGTTCCCCTCGGCGCGGGCGCGGGACTTCGGCAAATGGAGATCTTCGGGTTCAGCCCCGATGACGTGGACCGCAAGAGGTCGGTGCTCAACATCCAACGTCAAATCCGCTGGATCGGGCGGGTTCCGGTGTTCGCCCCACCCAAGGGCGGCAAGACGCGTGAAGTTCCTGCGGGCGCGGGCCTGCTAGACGAGATCGAGGCACATCAGGCAGAGTTCGAGCCGGTAGAGGTTACGTTGCCGTGGCTGGAACCCAAGGGCCGCCCGGAAACTGTGCGGCTGCTCATCAACAGACAGCGGCTTCGACTGGCCCGCACAGCCACCAACCCGTTCGATGTCGTTAGCGGTGCGGCGTTCGCCACTCGTGCGTGGCCGAAAGCGTTCGCTGACGCGGGTTTGGTGTACGTGCCCCGAATTGACAGCATGCATGGGCTACGGCACTTCTTCGCCTCCATCATGCTCGCCAACGGGGTCAGCATCAAAGAGTTAGCCGAGTACCTCGGACATCACGACCCCGGTTTCACGCTGAGGATCTACACCCATCTCGTACCCTCCAGCCACACCCGCGCACGCGCGGCCTGCGACATGATCTTTACCCCCGCTGCCGCGTCCGAACCTGAGGCACTGGCCGCCTGACGGCCTGGCGACGGCCTGACTGCCTAGAACACACCTAAATAGCTGGTCAGAGTGGGTGCGTGAAAGTTGTCGTACCACTCAACCGTGGTCCCGATGACGCTGGACGCCACGACGGTGCGGAGCTCACGACGATCGGCCCGCTCGGTGTTCTTCGCTGTGCCTGTCATACCCGTGTTCCTCCAAGGTGTCGGTCACAGGGACTGCAGGAAGATCTGCTCGGCCGCGGGCCGGTCGAGCGGGCGGGGGACCACCGCGAGCTGCCGCGTCTGCTTCAGGGTGCCGTCGACGAGCTCGGGCACGTCGTCCTTTGTGTACCCGAAGCTGCGCAGCCCCGACGGCATGCCGATATCGGTCATCAGTTCGGTCAGCACGTTCGCCAGCGCTTCGGCTCCGTCGGTCCTGGTGAAGGTGCGGCCGGACAGCAGTTCCGCGGCGCGCAGGTGCCGCGCGGGGTCGGCGGGGTAGGTCCAGCGGAACACCGCGGCCGCGGTGGCCGAGACCGCCTGGCCGTGCGGCACCATCGGCATCTCGGGGTAGCCGTCGGCCCGGTACTGCTTGACCGCGCCCGCGACCGGATAGGCGTTGGCGTGCGGCAGGTGCGTGCCCGCGTTGCCGAACCCCGTGCCCGCGTAGGTCGACGCCAGCGCCATCTGGGTGCGCGCGGCGAGGTCGTGTCCATTGCAGACAGCGGCGCGCAGGTTCTCGCCGACGAGCTTGAGCGCCATTTCGCACCACACGTCGCTGATCGGGTTCGAGCCGCAGAACGCGGGCCTGCGCATCGGGTCCTCCGGCGCGGCCTTGGCGTCGTAGCGGATCGCGGTGTAGCTCTCCAGCGCGTGGGACAGCACGTCCATGCCGCTGGCCGCGGTCACCTGCGGGGGCAGCGTCAGCAGGGTCCTCGGGTCGACGACCGCCAGTGACGGCCGCAGCTTCGGGTGGCTGACCCCGGCCTTGAGGTGCAGGCCGAGGAAGTCGATCACGCAGATCGTGGTGGACTCCGAGCCGGTGCCCGCCGTCGTCGGCACCGCGATCAGCGGTTTGACCGGCAGCCACGGCGCCTTGCCGCCGCCGATCGGCGGGGTCACGAAGTCCAGCAGCTCGCCGGGGTGGGTGGTGAGCAGGTTGACCGCCTTCGCGGTGTCCATTGCGGACCCGCCGCCGATCGCGACGAAGGCGTCCCACTCCCGCTGGCGGGCGAACTCGACGGCTTCGGTGATGCTCTCGTCGGTGGGTTCCACCGCGACGCCGTCGTAGATCTCCGCCTTCAGCCCGGCGGCGAGCAGGGTCTCGCGGACCCGGTCGGGGATCCCGGTGTCCCGCACGCCGGGGTCGGTGAGGACGAGAACCGTGGCCGCACCCGTTGCGGCCACCTCCCCGCCGATCTCGTCGAGCGCACCCGGCCCGAACTTCAGCGGCGGGGCGGCCCAGGTGAAGACGCTCTCGTTGGGATGGATCTCCGGCACCATCGACGGCTCCAATCGTTGACACTATGTGGGAGTGACTACCACTATGTGGCAGGAACGGTAGGTGAGGGAGCCGCTGCCGTAAAGCCCGGGTTTTTCGCCCGGCCGGATTTTCAGACCAGACGGGAGCCGGAATTGGGCACCACAGCCAGCGAAACCCACGAACTCGAGCGCGCGTTGACCGCCGCGATCGGCGGACGCGTCGACTTCAGCACGGCCACCCGCGCGATGTTCTCCACCGACGCGTCCAACTACCGGCACGTGCCGCTCGCGGTCGTCACCCCGCGTACCGAGGAGGACGTGCTGGCCGCGCTGGCGGTGTGCGCGGAACGCGGCGTCCCGGTGCTGCCGCGCGGGGCGGGCACGAGCATCGGCGGGCAGGCCGCGAACGTGGCGGTGGTACTCGACTTCACCAAGCACCTCAACGAAGTGCTGGAGATCGACGGGGAACGCGGGCTGGCAAGGGTGCGGCCGGGGATCGTGCTCGACGCGTTGCGGGAGCGGACATCCGGCCACGGGCTCACCTTCGGCCCCGACCCGTCGACGCACAGCCGGTGCACGCTCGGCGGGATGATCGGCAACAACGCGTGCGGGTCGCATTCGGTGGCCTGGGGCAAGACGGTGGACAACGTCCGCTCGATGCGGATCGCGCTGCACGACGGGACCGTGCTCGACGTCGGCAGGACCACACCGGAGGAACTGGCCCGGTTGAAGGCGCGCGGTGACCGGATCGGCGCGCTGTACCGGGATCTCGGCGCGCTCGTCGACCGGGAAGCGGACGAGATCCGGCGCTCTTTTCCCGCGCTGCCAAGGCGGGTCTCCGGGTACAACCTCGACGCGCTGCTGCCGGAGAACGGGTTCGACGTCGCGCGGGCGCTGGTCGGTTCGGAGGGCACCTGCGCGACGATCCTCGACGCGACCGTCGAACTTTCCCGCGCGCCTGCCGTCCGCGCGCTCGCGGTGCTCGGGTTTCCGGACAACGTGACGGCCGCCGATGCCGTGCCCGCGCTCCTCGGCCTGCCGGTCCTGACGATGGAGGGCATCGACGGCAGGCTCGTCGACGCGCTGCGCGCCCGCAGGCCCGGTTCCGCCACCGGCACCGATCTGCCCGAGGGCGGGGCCTGGCTGTACCTCGAAACCGGCGGCGACTCGCCCGCGGAAGCGGCGGAGCGCGCGCGGCTCGTTGCCGCTGCCGGGGCGAAGGCGGGTGCGAGCACCGCGGTCGTGACGGAACCGGCGCGGCAGCGCGCGTTGTGGCGGATCCGCGAAGAAGGCGCCGGGCTCGCGACCCGTCTCGCCGATGGATCCGAGGCGTGGTCGGGCTGGGAGGACGCGGCGGTGCCGCCCGAGCGGCTCGGCGAGTACCTGCGGGCGTTCGAAAAACTGATGGGCGCGCACGGCAGGCAGGGCATGGTGTACGGCCACTTCGGCGACGGCTGCCTGCACGTGCGGATCGATTTCCCGTTCACCGCACCGGATGCGCGCCGCCGGTACCGGGATTTCCTGACCGAGGCGGCGGATCTGGTCGTCGCCTACGGCGGGTCGCTGTCCGGTGAGCACGGTGACGGCCAGGCGCGGGCCGAACTGCTCCCGAAGATGTTCCCGCCGCGGATCATGAGCGCGTTCGGCGCGTTCAAGGCCGCCTTCGACCCGGCGGGCCTGATGAACCCGAACCGGATCGTCGATCCCGCGCCGATGGACGCCGATCTGCGCGTGCTCGTCGCACCGCCGGTGCTGCCGACGCGGGCGAAACTCGCCTTGCACGCCGACGACGGAGATCTCGCGGCCGCGTCGCGCCGGTGCGTCGGTGTCGGGAAGTGCGTGACAGCCTCGGGCGGGATGATGTGCCCGAGCTACCGGGCCACCGGCGAGGAGCGGAACTCGACGCGTGGCCGGGCGAGGCTGCTGTTCGAGATGCTCGCGGGCGACGTCGTCAAGGACGGGTGGCGAGCGCCCGAGGTCAAGGAGGCGCTCGACCTGTGCCTCGGCTGCAAGGCGTGCAAGACCGACTGCCCGGTCGGCGTGGACATGGCCAGCTACAAGGTCGAATTCCTCAGCAGGCACTACGAAAACCGCCCGCGCCCGATGTCGCACTACGGGATGGGCGCGCTGCCGCGGTGGCTGCGCTGGGGCGCCCGCATGCCCCGGCTGGTCAACGCCGTCACCCGATCCCGGCTCGCGCCGCTGCTGAAACGGGTCGGTGGCGTGGCGGCGGAGCGCTCTGTCCCCGCGCTGGCGCCGAGCACGTTGCGCCGGTGGTGGGGGCGCCGGACCACCGGCCGTCCCGGCGGCGAGCCGGTGGTGCTGTGGCCGGACACCTTCACGAACCACTTCGACCCGGGCGCGGGCAAGGACGCGGTGGCGGTGCTCGAAGCGCTCGGGTACGAGGTGCACCTGCCGGAGCGCCCGGTCTGCTGTGGACTGACGTGGTACAGCACGGGTCAGCTCGCGCCGGCGCGGCGTCAGCTGAAGAACACTCTCGACGTGCTGGAACCGTGGCTCGACCGCGGGATCCCGGTGATCGGGCTGGAACCGAGCTGCACCGCGATGCTGCGGCGGGACGCGGCCGAACTGCTGCCGGACGACCCGCGGGTCGCGAAACTGGCCGCGCTCACCCGCACCTTCGCCGAACTCGTCGACGGCGCGGCGGAACTCGCCGATCTGGCACGGCCGGAACCGGTGCTCAGCCAGGTGCACTGCCACCAGCACGCCGATCTCGGCTACGACGCCGATCGCGCGGTGCTGGGCAAGGTGTCCACCGAGGTCGACGTCCTCGACGGCGGGTGCTGCGGGCTGGCGGGCAACTTCGGCTTCGAACGCGGCCATTACGACGTGTCGGTCGCCTGCGCCGAACACGAGCTGCTGCCCGCCGTGCGCGCGGCGGCGCCCGGCACCGCGATCCACGCCGACGGGTTCAGCTGCCGGACGCAGATCAGGCAGCTCACCGGCGTCGAGCCGGTGCACCTGGCCACCCTGGTGGCGCGGGCGCTCGGCGTCAGCGGGACATGAACCGGTCGATCGGCACGAACTGGGCGATCTCCTTCGCCGCGGTGATCACGAGCCCGCCCAGTTCGCGAACCCGCGCGGGCGGCATCCGGACGGTCGGCACCTGGAGCACCAGCGCCGCCTGCGCCCGCTGGTCCGAATCGAGCACCGGGGCGCCGACGCAGCGCACGCCCGCGACGTTCTCCTCCTCATCGAGGCTGTACCCGCGGCGCCGCACCTGGGCGAGCTGGTCGGCGAGCTGCTTCGGCGTGGACAGGGTGCGCTCGGTCAGCGGCGGCAGCTCGTCGGGAAGGGACGCCACGTAGTGCTCGGCATCCGGTGAGTACGCGAGGATCGCCTTGCCGGATGCCGTGGCGTACAACGGGAAGCGCGCGCCGGTGTGCTGTTCGAAGCGCAGCGGCAGGGTGGACTGCACCCGCAGCATGACGACGGACTCGGTGCCGTCCCGGACGGTCAGGTTCACCGATTCCTCGGTTTCGGCGCCGAGCTGTTCCAGCACCGGCAGCGCGCGGTCGAGGCCGAACCCGCGCTGCGCGGCCTGCCCGAGCAGGATCGTGCCGGTGCCGAGGTAGAAGCTGTCCGTGCGCGGGTTGTGGGTGACCAGCCCACCCGCCTGCAGCGCGCGCACCACGCGGTTCGCGGTACCCGAGGACAGGCCGAGCGAGGCGGCGATGCGGGCGGCGGGGAGTTCGCCGTCGGCGTCGGCGAGCAGCTTGAGCACGCTCAGCGCCCGGCCGATCGCCTGCGTGCCGGGCGGGGCCTGATTGTCCTCGACGCTGCCCCCTGTCACCCGTGGTCACCTCTCGTCGCCGAACGTCCACACGGGAGCCTACCGGTCACCGCAGTGCGGCGAGCACGTAGTCGTCGCCGTACTGCCAGACCATGCCGGCCTCGCGGAAACCGGCCTCCAGCAGCATCTTCAGGTGGGCCTGCGGGCTGAGCCGGTTGCCGTAGCCGGTCGAGGTGCCGCGGAGTTCGGCGTCGCTGAAGGCCGCGCGGAGCCCGGGGTCCCCGGCGGCGGCCGCCCACCAGCTCTTCCAGTCCTCGTTTCCGTCCACCCCGGCGCGGGTGGCCCTGCGCTCCTTGACCGAGGCGGTCAGCGCGCGGATCCCCGGCTGCTCGTCGTAGAAGTGGTCGCCGTTGACCAGGACGCCGCCGGGACGCAGCACCTCGGCCAGCTCCCGGTAGACGCGGGCGAGCCGGTCCGGCGGGAGCCAGTGCAGCGCGGTCGTGGAGACCGCGGCGTCGACTTCGCGGCCGCGGGCCGCCGGTGCGTGCCAGCCGTCCTCGCCGAGGTCGAGCTGGACGTAGTCGATCTTGGCCTGCTCGGGACGGGCGGCCCGCGCGAGTGCGAGCAGGAACGGATCGTTGTCGACGCCGACGATCCGTGCGTGCGGCAGCCGCGCGCTCAGCCTGGTCGCCGTCGACCCCGGCCCGCAGCCGAGGTCGAGCACGAGCGGTTCGGCGGTGTCCGCGGTGACGTGGCCGACGACGTCGAACAGGACGCGGAAGCGCTCCTCCCGGTCGGCGATGTAGCGCTCCTGCTGGGTGTCCCACCGAGCCACCCACCGTGCCGCCAGGTCCTGGTCCACGCGTCCTCTCGCCGGTGTCGATCTTCGTCCTGTCTAGCACACGGCGCGGGCGCGAAGCCGCCGATGGGTTACCGTGTGCCGCGGCCGGGATCACCTGGCCGGACAACCGAAGAAGGCGCTCGACGGGGGAAGCCGGTGCAAGCCCGGCGCTGACCCGCAACCGTGAACGGCCGTGGTGGCCGTGAGCCGGAATGCCCGCCGGGAGCCCGATCACCCCAACTGTCGTGGAGCGCGGAGCGGGGTCCCGTTTCCGCGTCCAGCGGTGCGCCGGGACAGTGCTCGATGTCCCGGAGGTTCGCATGGCGCGTACAGGATTCACCCGCAGACGGCTGCTCGCGGGCGCGCTCGGCGCCGCGGCGCTCGCACCCCTTGCCGCGTGCGGCGGTGCCGGATCCGGTGCCCCGAACCGGTTGCGCGTCGCGTTCGCGGCGGGCGGGTCGAAGGAGACCCTCGACCCGGCACTGGTCTCGTTGTTCGTGGACCAGGCTCGGTCCAAGGCCCTGTTCGACACGCTCGTCGCCTATGCCGCCGACACCTCGTTGCGCCCCCGGCTGGCCGAGTCCTGGGAAAGCGACGCCACGGGCTCGCGCTGGCGGATCCGGTTGCGGCAGGCATCCTTCCACGACGGCAGGCAGGTCACCGCCGACGACGTCCTGTACAGCCTGCGCCGCGTCGCGGATCCGGCACTCGCGTCGTCGTCGCGGCAGTACTTCGCGAAGGTGGATTTCGGGGCCAGCAAAGCGGTTTCGCCCACCGAGCTGGTGCTGGTGCTGACCGCGCCGGACTTCGAGTTCCCGGCAGGCCTGGGCGCTCCCGGCACCGAGATCGTGCCCGCGGGGACCACTTCGTTCACCGCGCCCGTCGGCTCCGGCCCGTTCCGGTTCGTCTCGTTCACCCCCGGCGGCCCCGCGCTGTTCCGGAAGTGGGACTCGTACTGGGAGGGCGCGCCGGAGCTGGCGGAACTGGAGTTCGTGCCCGTCGACAACGAGACGGCACGGGTGAACGCGCTGCTGTCCGGGCAGGTCGACTACGCGCACGACCTGGCGGCCGGCACCGCGGCGAGGCTGGCAAGCGAAAGCGAGGTCTGGCTGCTGGAGGCCGGGCTCACCACCATGCAGGGGATGGCACTGCGCCTGTCGCAGCCTCCGTTCACCGATCCGCGGCTGGTCTCGGCCGTGCTGTCCGGAGTGGACAGAGAAGCGCTGAACAAGGTCGCCCTCGCCGGCCGGGGCGAGCTCGGCAACGACCTGTTCGGCAAGGGGTTGCGCGGGTACGCCGCGGACATCCCGCAGCGGGCGCGGGACGTCGACCGGGCACGGGCGCTGGTGCGCGAAGCAGGCGCCGAAGGGCTGGCGTTCGCCGTGGAGACCAGCGACGTCGACCCGTGCTTCGCGACCGCGGCGACGCTGATCTCCCAGCAGCTCAAGGAAATCGGGCTCACCGCGACGCCGAACACCCGCGCCGCGAGCACGTACTTCACCGAGACCAGGACGAAGGGCGTGGCCGCGCTCACGCGCACCGCGACGCTGCCGGTCGCGACGTTCCTGAACCAGCGCTTCCGCACCGGCGGGTCCAACAACGTCACCGGGTTCGCCTCCGCCGAGTTCGACGCGCTGATGGACCGCGCGGCCGCGACCGGGGACGAGACCGCGCGGCTGGGGCTGCTCGGCCAGGCGCAGCGGATCGTGCACGACCGGGGCGGCCTGCTCGCCTGGGGGTTCAGCACCTGGACGATCGCGGCGTCGAAGCGGGTGTCCGGGCTGGTCACCGCCCCGCCGAACACCTTCGACTGGGCACGGTTCGACCGCGTGCGGCTGTCCTGACGTGCGCGGCTACCCGGTTCGCCGCCTCGGGTTCGCGGTGGTGCAGGCGGCGGTCGTGCTGGTCGCGTCGTTCGGGTTGACGGCGCTGCTGCCCGGCGACGCGGCCTCGGTGGTGCTGAACGACCAGGCCACTCCCGAGCAGATCGCGATAGCCCGGCACCAGCTCGGTCTGGACCAGCCCTTGCCGGACCGCTTCGGGCACTGGCTGGCCGGTCTGTGCTCCGGAGATCTCGGGCGGTCATTGGTCACCGGGGCACCGGTCGCGGACGAACTGGGCAGGCGACTGGCCGCGACCGCGCTGCTGGCCGGGCTCACGGTGGTGCTCCTGGTGCCGTTGGCACTGCTCACCGGTCTCGTCAGCGGGCTGCGGGAAGGATCTCGCGCCGACCGCGTGCTGACGGCGGTCACGGTGGTCCTGCACGCGGTGCCGGAGTTCGTGCTGGGCCTGGTGCTGCTCGCGTTGTTCGCCGTCCACACGGGACTGCTGCCCGCGACCGCCGCCGGGATGCGCGGTCCCGATCTCCTCAGCAGGCCCGAAGTGCTGGTACTGCCCGTCACCGTGCTGGTGGCGCGGCAGCTGTGCGACCTGGCGCGGCAGGTCCGGATCGGCGTCGCCGAGCAGACCGGCGGCGAGGTGGCGGAGCACCTGCGGCTGCTCGGCCTGCGGGAGCGGACGGTGGTGCTGCGGCACGTGCTGCCCGGCGCCGTGGCACCCGCGGTCCAGCAGCTCGCGCGCGCGGTGGAGGGCCTGCTGACCGGCGCGGTGATCGTCGAGTCGCTGTTCGCCGTGACCGGCCTCGGCACCGGGTTCGTCGAAGCGGTGCAGAACCGCGACATCCCGCAGGTGCAGGGGTACGTGCTGGTGTTCGCGGGGGTGGTCGTGCTCGGGAACCTGGCCGCCGACCTGGTCGCGCACCGGCTGACCCCGGGACGGGAGCGGGTCGCGTGGTGACCCTCGGTTGGGTACTTCTCGTCGTCCCGCTCCTCATCGCGGTCGGTGGGCCGCTCGTCGCGGGGGAGACCGGGTCGGTCGCGGCGCCGCTGCTGCCGCCGGGACCGGGGCACCCGCTGGGCACCGACGTGCTCGGCAGGGACGGGCTCGCGGTGATCCTGTCGGGCGGGTTCCCCGTACTCGGGCTGACCGTGGCCGCGCTGGTGCTGGCATACCTGGCGGGAGTGCCGCTGGGCCTGTTCGCCGCGGCGCGGCGCGGGCTCGCGGACGAAGCCGTCATGCGCACACTCGACCTGGTGCTGGCGTTCCCGTCGCTGCTGGTGCTCATGGTGCTCGCGGCGACCGGTCACCGCGGCCCGCTCGTGCTGGTGCTCGCGGTCGCCGTCGTCCAGCTGCCCGCGGTGACGCGCCTGGTGCGGGCCGCCGCGCTGGCGCCGGGGTGCCGGGTCGCGGTGGAGGCGCTGTACCTGCAAGGGCAAACCTGGTGGCGCGTCCAGCTCGGATACGTGGCGCGGCACATCGCGGGGCCGGTGGTGACGGACGCGGGCACCCGGCTGGGACTGGTGCTGTACCTGCTCGCCTCCGCGAACTTCCTGGGGCTGGGCCTGCCCTCGGACGCCACCGACTGGGCCGTGGTCATCGAGCGCAACACCGGGGCCCTGTACTCCCAGCCGTCGATCGTGCTGGTGCCCGCCGGGCTGCTGATGGCGTTGTGCGCCGGGACGAACCTCGTCGCCGACCAGGTGCTGGCACGACGCCGGGTGCGGTCGTGACCGCGCTCGAGCTGACGGACGTGTCCGCCCGCGCGGGTGCGGCGGTGCTGCTCGACGGGATCACGCTGAGCCTTCGCCCTGGCCGGGTGGTCGCCGTGATCGGTGGCTCCGGCGCGGGCAAGACCACGCTCGGGCTGGCCGCGCTCGGGCAGTCCCGGCCCGGCGTCCGGCTGAGCGGGTCGGTGCGGCTCGGCGGCGCGGAACTGCTCGGATCGTCCACATCGGAACGCAGGCTGGCGAGGGCCGGTGTCGTCGGGCACCTGCCGCAGCAGCCGGCCGCCGTGCTGGACCCGGTGCGCCGTTGCGGATCCGTGCTCGCCGAGCTGGCCGCGCTGCGTGTCCGGGGCCGGGCCGCCCGCGTGGCCGCGGGGCATGCCGCGCTGGCGTCCGCCGGGCTCGATCCCGTGCTCTGGCGGCGGTTCCCGCACCAGCTCTCCGGTGGCCAGCAGCAGCGGATGGCGCTGGCGACCACGCTGGTGACGCGGCCGCGCCTGCTGGTGCTGGACGAGCCCACGACCGGTCTCCACGACGAGGCCCGAGCCGCGCTGGCCGAACGGCTCCGCGTGCTGGCGGGTGCAGGCGTCGCGCTTTTGGTGCTGACGCACGACTTCGCGCTCGTTCGCGCGGTGGCCGACGAAGTCGCGGTACTCCACGAAGGACGGTTGGTGGAGGCGGGGGAGACGCACGCCGTGCTCACCGGACCGGCGCATCCGGTGACGCGCGCACTCGCCGGCGTCCCGCGGGTTTCCACCACGAACACCCGGCCGCCGGACCCGATGGTGGTCGTGCGCGGGCTCACCGTGCGCGCCGGGCGCGCGACCCTGATCGAAGGCGTCGACCTCGACCTTCCGGTTGGGAGCAGGACCGCGCTCTTGGGCGCGTCCGGTGCGGGGAAGACCACGCTGGCCCGCGCGCTGGCCGGGCTCGCGGTGCCGTCCTCGGGGACCGTCGAGCTGGACGGGGTCGCCCTGCCGCCGCGCGTCCGGCGTCGTTCGACCGCGCAGTTGCGCGCGATCCAGTACGTCCACCAGGACACCCTGGCCTCGTTCGACGAGTTCCGCCCCGTGCTGGCGCAGATCGCGGAGACGGCGCGACGGCTGCGCGGGCTTGGCGAAGCCGCGGCGCGGGCGGAAGCACTGGAGGTCGTGCGCGCACTCGGTGTCGAGGCCGTCGCCGGGCGCAGGCCGGATTCGTTGTCGGGTGGGCAACTTCAGCGGTGCGCGCTCGCGCGTGCGCTGCTCGCGCGGCCCCGGCTGCTGGTCTGCGACGAGGTGACTTCGGCACTCGACCCGGTGACCACCGCCGGGGTTCTCGGGCTGGTGGCCGAATCGGCGGCGGAGCAGGGGACCGCGCTGCTGATGATCGGGCACGACCGAGCCGCGCTGGATGCCGTGACCGATCGGACGGTGGTGCTCGACGACGGCCGCCGCGTGCGGTGACCGCCGACACCCCGGGAACCTTCCGCGAGCACGAACCGACTCTTAGGAGGACTGGGCACGCGGAGGAGCACGATGTCGATCAGCGAGCGGGAAGAATCCGTCACGGAGAGAATGCCGGGCTGGGCCGCGGTACGGCCGTTGCTGCTGCGCCTGCACTTCTACGCGGGGGTGTTCGTCGGGCCGTTCCTGATCATCGCGGCGCTCACCGGGATCGCGTACGTCTACACCCCGCAGCTCGAACAGGCGATCTACGATCACGAACTGCACGTGCCGGCGGCGGCCGGGTCGCTGTCGCTGGACCGGCAGGCCGAGCTGGCGCGGGCGGTGGTTCCCGACGGCACCGTGACCGGCATGCGCCCGGCGCCGACCGCGACCGACACCACGCAGGTCATCTTCGACCGGCCCGGTCTCGAACCGAGCTACCACCACACGGTGTTCGTCGACCCGCACACCGGCGACATCCGCGGCTCGCTCGAAACCTACGGCTCCGGCCAGGCGCTGCCGGTCCGCGGCTGGATCGACACCCTGCACCGCAGCCTGCACCTCGGTGACTTCGGCCGTCTCTACAGCGAACTGGCCGCGAGCTGGCTCTGGGTGGTCGTGCTGGCCGGGTTGGCGCTGTGGCTTGGCAAGCGGCGGCGCGAGCGCAAGGCGCGGGACCTGCTGCTCCCGGCGGGCGGCCCGGCGGGGCGCGGGCGCCTGCGGTCGTGGCACGGCGCGGCCGGGCTGTGGGCCGCCGCCGGCCTGCTCTTCCTGTCCGCGACCGGGCTGACCTGGTCGCTGCACGCGGGTTCGACGATCAGCGCTCTCCGGTCCGGTTTGGACTGGACGACGCCGTCGGTGTCGGCGACCGCGCCCCCGGCAGGCGGTGCCGACGTGGGGGTGCAGGCGGTGCGGGACGCCACCGCGCGGGCCGGGCTGTCGGACCCGGTCGAGATCCGCCTGTCTGCCAAGGCGGGGAAAGCCTATGTGGTGCAACAGATCCAGCGCGGCTGGCCGACGAAGCAGGACTCGATGGCGGTCGACCCCGCCACCGGGCGGGTCACCGACACGCTGCGCTTCGCCGACTACCCGCTCGCCGCGAAGCTCAGCCGCTGGGGCATCGACGCGCACATGGGCCTGCTGTTCGGGCTGGCGAACCAGCTCGCGCTCATCGTGCTCGCCGCCGTCCTGATCTGCCTGGTGCTGTGGGGATACCGGATGTGGTGGCTCCGCCGCCCGACGAGGGGAGGGGCCCGGTTCGGCAGGCCGCCGTCACGCGGAGCGTGGCGCCGGGTGCCGGGCCGGGTACTGGCCCCCGTGCTCGTCGCCGCGGCCGCGATCGCCTATTTCCTGCCGGTGCTCGGCGCGTCCCTGCTCGCCTTCCTCGTCCTGGACGTCGTGCTGGGCCTGCGCGGGCGCGAGGTGGCGCGGTGATCGCCGAGATCGGGCTCCGCTGGATCCTCACCGCGGTGTTCGCCGCGACGGGCGTGTTCTGCGCCTATCGCTGTGTGCGGCACGGCACCGCGGCCACGCGGGTTTCCGACGCGCTGCACGTGCTGATGTGCGCGGGCATGGTCGCCATGGCCTGGCCCGCCGCGATGACGTTCGCGCGGATCCCCCAGACCGTCCTGTTCGCGGCCGCGGCGGCGTGGTTCGCGGGCGCGCTGGTCCTCCGCGGGGGTGCGCACAGAGACCACGGCAGCACCTCGCACGCGCACCACGCGCTGATGATGGCGGGCATGGCGTGGATGGTCTTCATGATGCCGTCGGCGATGTCGGGCATGGTGATGTCCGCACCCGAGCACGGCGGGGAGCACGCCGGGATGGCGATGGGCGACGGGATGACGATGAGCGGGAGCGCCCCGCCGCACGTCGCGATCGTCGCCGGGGTCCTCGCGCTGCTGTTCCTGGTGGCCGGCACCGGCCGGCTCGCCCGCGCGATCGACTTCGGCCGCGCCGACCACCGGCCGAACCTGCGCACCGCGGGGCTCGCGGTGGAGAGCGCGATGAGCCTTGGCATGGCCGTCATGGCCGTCGCGATGATCTGACCGGAGTGCCCGCGCCCCGCAACGAGTCCACCCGGCGTGTGAACTTGATTCATTCCAGAAAGTGGGCAACACTGCGGGGCGTGTCGTCGACTGTGGACTTCGAGAGCATGCTGCGCGGGGCAGCGCTGCGTGTGACGCGTCCGCGTGTGGCGGTGCTTTCCGCGGTGCACGAGCACTCGCACGCCGATACGGACTCGATCATCGGCGTCGTGCGCGGTGCCCTCGGCGAGGTTTCCCACCAGGCCGTCTACGACGTGCTGCGCGCGCTGACCGCGGCCGGGCTGCTGCGGCGCATCCAGCCGCCCGGTTCGGTCGCGCGCTACGAGGCGCGGGTGGGGGACAACCACCACCACGTGGTGTGCCGGTCGTGCGGCGCGATCGCGGACGTCGACTGCGCCGTCGGCCCGGCACCCTGCTTGACTGCCTCCGATGATCACGGCTTCACCATCGACGAGGCCGAGGTCATCTTCTGGGGCCTGTGCCCCGGCTGCACCACCACGCTCAAATCCTGAGCATCCGTTCCGATCCCGAAAGGACTTCCGTGTCTGACAGCCCTGACGCCGTTGTTGGCGAGATGAACGAGGAGAGCGCGGGCGGCTGCCCGGTCTCGGCCGGGCGTTTCAAGCACCCCACCGAGGGCGGGGCGAACAACGAGTGGTGGCCGAACCAGCTCAACCTGAAGATCCTCCGCAAGCACCCCGCGGTGGCGAACCCGATGGCCGAGGACTTCGACTACGGCAAGGAGTTCCTGTCGGTCGACCTCGACGAGCTGACCCGGGACGTCGACGCGGTCATGACCGACTCGCAGGACTGGTGGCCTGCCGACTTCGGCCACTACGGCCCGCTGTTCATCCGGATGGCCTGGCACAGCGCGGGTACCTACCGCATCGATGACGGCCGTGGCGGAGCCGGTGCCGGCATGCAGCGCTTCGCGCCGCTGAACAGCTGGCCGGACAACGCGAGCCTGGACAAGGCGCGCCGCCTGCTCTGGCCGGTGAAGAAGAAGTACGGCCGCAAGATCTCGTGGGCCGACCTCCTGATCTTCACCGGTAACCGCGCGCTGGAGACGATGGGCCTCAAGACCTTCGGCTTCGCCGGCGGCCGTGCCGACGTGTGGGAGCCCGACGAGGACGTCTACTGGGGTCCCGAGCGCACCTGGCTCGGCGACGAGCGCTACACCGGCGACCGCGAGCTGGAGAACCCCCTCGCCGCCGTCCAGATGGGCCTCATCTACGTCAACCCCGAGGGCCCCAACGGAAACCCGGACCCGCTCGCCGCGGCACGGGACATCCGCGAGACCTTCGGCCGCATGGCGATGAACGACGAGGAGACCGTCGCGCTCATCGCGGGCGGGCACACCTTCGGCAAGACCCACGGCGCCGGTGACGCCGACGAGAACGTCGGCCCGGAGCCCGAGGCCGCCCCGCTCGAAGAGCAGGGCCTCGGCTGGAAGAACAGCTTCGGCAGCGGCAAGGGCCGCGACGCGATCACCAGCGGTCTCGAGGTCACCTGGACCTCGACGCCGACCCGGTGGAGCAACGCCTTCTTCGACAACCTGTTCGGCTACGAGTGGGAGCTGACGAAGAGCCCGGCAGGCGCCAACCAGTGGCAGCCGAAGGACGGCGCCGGTGCCAACACCGTGCCCGACCCCGAGGACGGCTCGCTGTCGCGTCCGCCGACGATGCTGACGACGGACCTCGCGCTGCGGTTCGACCCGATCTACGAGCCGATTTCGCGGCGCTACCACGAAAACCCGGCGGAGTTCGCGGACGCGTTCGCGCGCGCGTGGTTCAAGCTGACGCACCGCGACATGGGCCCGATCCAGCGCTACCTCGGCCCGCTGGTGCCGCGGGAGACGCTGATCTGGCAGGACCCGGTGCCCGCCGTTGACCACGAGCTGGTCGACGACGCGGACATCGCCGCGCTCAAGGGCAAGCTCCTCGACTCGGGGCTTTCGGTGTCCCAGCTCGTCTCCACCGCGTGGGCGTCGGCTTCGACGTTCCGCGGCAGTGACAAGCGCGGTGGCGCGAACGGCGCGCGCATCCGCCTGGAGCCGCAGCGTGGCTGGGAGGTCAACGAGCCCGACACGCTGGCGCAGGTGCTGCGCACGCTGGAGGGGGTCCAGGAGTCCTTCAACAGCGCCCAGACCGGGGGCAAGAGGGTCTCGCTCGCCGACCTCATCGTGCTCGGCGGGGTCGCCGCCGTGGAGAAGGCGGCCAAGGACGCCGGCTTCGACGTCGCGGTCCCGTTCGCCGCGGGCCGCACGGACGCCTCGCAGGAGCAGACCGACGCGGACTCGTTCGCGCCGCTCGAGCCCGCCGCCGACGGGTTCCGGAACTACCGGGGCAAGGGCAACCGGCTGCCGTCCGAGTACCTCCTCGTGGACCGCGCGAACCTGCTGAACCTGAGCGCGCCCGAAATGACCGTCCTGATCGGCGGCCTGCGGGTGCTCGGCGCGAACTTCGGCCAGTCCGCGCAGGGTGTTCTCACGTCGACGCCGGGGTCGCTGACCAACGACTTCTTCGTGAACCTGCTCGACATGGGCACGCGGTGGAAGGCGACTTCCGAGGACAGCGCCACCGCGGAGTCGTTCGAGGGCCTCGACCGCGCCACCGGCGAGGTCAAGTGGACCGGGAGCCGGGTCGACCTGCTCTTCGGCTCGAACTCCGAACTGCGCGCGCTCGCCGAGGTCTACGCGAGCGACGACGCGCGGGAGAAGTTCGTGCACGACTTCGTCTCCGCGTGGGACAAGGTCATGAACCTCGACCGGTACGACCTGGCCTGAGGTCGAGCGCGGCTCCCGGGATTTCGTCTCCCGGGAGCCGCGTCCTTTTCGGACACTCGCACTCGCGGCGCAGGGCGGTGCTGATGCGCTGAGGTGCCCTTCGGGGAATTGCCAGGGCTCGCACCGAGCAGCCGCCGGAAAGTCGAGAGACCCGGGAGCGCCGCGAAGGAGATGCTCCCGATGAGATCGGGCATTCCCGGCCCCCACTGTCCCGAACGCCACCTTCGAGGCCGCTCGTGAACAGGGAAACACCCGTTATGCGCGGCGGAAGTCCCGTGGTGGCAGGCCGGTCCACCGGGTGAAGGCGTGGCTGAAGGCGGCCGGGTCGGAATAGCCGAGGCGCTGGGAAACCTGCGCGACGGTGAGCCCGACGGTGCCGAGCATTTCCAGCGCGAGCGTCCGGTGGACGTCCGCCTTGATCGCGCGGAAGGAGGTGCCGTCGTCGGCGAGGCGGCGGCGCAGCGTGCGGATGTCGTGGTGCAGCCCGGCGGCGATCTCGTCCATCGTGACGTTGCGTTCGGGGTGGGCGAGCAGCGCGGCGCGGACTCGGGCGGCGACCCCGGTCAGTTCGGTGGTCGTCTCCAGCAGGGTCTGGCACTGGCGTTTGCAGGTGTCCCAGGTGGTTTCGTCGGCCTGGGGCAGGGGAGTGGCCAGTACGGAGTCGGGAAGCGCGACGAGGTTCTCCGGTTGCCCGCCGCGGATTTCGACCCCGGGCAGCACCGTGCCCAGCGCGGCCACCCCGGCGTCGGCCAGCGTGGTGTCCATCCGGATGTCGGGCAGTTCGGGGATCAGCAGCGTCACCAGTGCCGCGGTGGCCGCGAGATCGCGCTCCACGAGCAGGTTCCGGACGTCGGCGGGGAGTTCGCCGTCGTGCAGGACCAGCAGTGCCCGCCCGGTGTCGCGGCGCAGTTCGGGATGGACGAACGCGGTCGTGAGCCGGAAGTAGCGCACCCCGACCTCGACGGCGTCGCCCCAGGTCGGGCTGGTCAGCAGCGCGAAACCCCAGACGCCGACGGTGCCGAGGGTGTATCCGGCACCTGCCTGGACACCGAGGCCGGGGAGGTCGCCGAGCCGCCGGACGAGGTTCCGCCCGGTGCGCAGCTCCTGCGACGCTTCGATCCGTTCGGCCTCGTCGAGGTCGCGTTCGGTCAACCCGGTCCCGGCAAGGCACTGGTCCACGGTCAGCCCGCGTTCGACGCCGGTGCGGACCAGCAGCCTGGCGCCGACCGGGCTGCGCGGGAAGTCCCAGCTCGGCATCCCGCTCCCTCCGTGACCGATTCGAACAAGTCGCTGACCGATTGAAACATGGAACCCGCCGGGGTGTCTTCCTACCGTGAAGGGGTGGACATGGTGACGGGCACCCCCCGCGTGGCGATCGTCGGTGCCGGGATGGCCGGGCTGTGCATGGCCGCGAAGCTGCGGCAGGCCGGTTTCGACGACTTCGTCGTGCACGAACGGGCAGACGAGGTCGGCGGTACCTGGCGCGACAACACCTATCCCGGGCTGAGCTGCGACGTGCCTGCCCGGTTCTACTCGTTCTCGTTCGCGCCCAACCCGGGGTGGACCCGGAACTTCGCGCCCGGCGCGGAAATCCAGCGCTACTTCGTCCGGTCCTCGGCCGAGCTGGGCCTTCGCCCGCACATCCGGTTCCGGTCCGCGATCACCGAAGCCGGCTGGGACGGACGCCGCTACCGCCTGCACACCGCGGACGGCGCGACCGACCACGCCGACGTGCTGATCGCGGCCACCGGCATCCTGCGCGAGCCGAAGACCCCGGACATTCCCGGCATCGGGACGTTCGACGGCGCGGCGTTCCATTCGGCGCGCTGGGACCATTCCGTGCCCCTGCGCGGAAAGAAGGTGGCGGTGATCGGCACCGGGTCGACCGGCGTCCAGATCACGTCGGCGCTGGCGGGCGTGGCGGCACCGCTGAAGCTGTTCCAGCGCACCCCGCAATGGATCCTGCCCCTGCCGCGGCTGCCCTACAGCGCGGCGTCCAGGGCGGCGCTGGCGAACGCGCCGAAGCTGAACCGCTTGAGCTACCGCGCCTACCAGACGATCATGGAGCAGATCTTCGGCAAAGCGGCGGTCGAGCCCGGCTGGCAGCGTTCCGGCGTCGCCGCGGTCTGCCGGTCCTACCTGCGCATGGCGATCCCGGACCGCCGCTTGCGCGCGAAGCTGACCCCGCCCGACGATCCGATGTGCAAGCGGCTGATCATGTCCGCCGCGTTCTACCCCGCGGTGCGCCGCGACGACGTCGACCTGGTCACCGCGGGGATCGAGCGGATCGAGCCCACCGGCATCAGGACGACGGACGGTCGGTTGCACGAGGCCGACGTGCTCGTCTTCGCGACCGGGTTCGACGCGCACGCGTTCCTGCGGCCGATGGAACTGACCGGCGAGGACGGCCGCACGCTCGACGAGGCGTGGCGGGACGGACCGCGCGGCTACCGGACCGTGGCGGTGCCGGGCTTCCCGAACTTCTTCACGCTGATCGGCCCGCACAGCCCGATCGGCAACCACTCGCTCATCGCGATCGCCGAGACCCAAGCGGACTACGTGCTGCGCTGGCTCGAACGGATGCGCGCCGGCGAGGCGTCGTCCATCGTGCCGACGGCCGAAGCCACCGACGAGTTCAACGCGGCCCTTCGCGGGGCGATGCCGTCGACCGTGTGGACGACCGGCTGCGACAGCTGGTACCTCGGCGCGGACGGCGTACCCGAGCTGTGGCCGTGGACACCCGCCGTCCATCGGGACATGCTCGCCGAGCCGGTGCCCGCGCACTTCCGGATCGCTTGACCGTCCACTGTAGAATGGAACACGAAAGGAGGCGCTCCATGGCACGCAGGCCGGTCAACGGGAAGATCGTCGTGATCACGGGTGGCGCGAGGGGGATCGGGGCCGCGACAGGCGCCGCGCTGAGTTCCCGCGGCGCCACGGTGATACTCGCCGATCTCGACGGCGCACTAGCGGAAGCCACCGCGAAAAGCTTGGGGGACAAGGCTTCGGGCCACGCGCTCGACGTCACCGACCACGCCGCGTTCTCGGCGTTCCTGGACGAGGTCGAGCGCACACACGGCCGCATCGACGTGCTGGTCAACAACGCGGGCATCATGCCGCTCGCGGCGGTCACCCGAGAGCCCCCGGAAACCACGGTGCGCCAACTGGAGCTGAACCTGCACTCGGTGATCCACGGGACCCGTGAAGCGGTGGCGAAGATGCTGCCGAAGGGCACCGGTCACGTGGTCAACGTGGCCTCGGCCGCGGGGAAGATCGGCTTCCCCAACAGCTCCACCTACTGCGCCACCAAGTTCGGGGTGGTCGGGTTCTCCGAGGCGGTCAACGGGGAGTTGCGGGGGAGCGGGGTGGAGATCAGCTGTGTGATGCCCGCGATGGTCCGCACGGAGCTGATCTCGGGCCTGCACGAGATGCCGTTCCTCCGGCCCGTCACGGCCGAGCAGGTCGCGGCGGCGATCGCGCGGGCGCTGGAGCGGCCGCGGTTCGAGGTGTTCGTGCCGCGCAGGCTCAACTTCCTGACCAGGGCGCAGCGGATGGTGCCGAAGCGGACCGCGGACTGGGCGGTTCGCCTGGCCGGTGGTGACACCGCGCTCGTCGACGGCGCCGATTCGGCCGACCGCGCGGGGTACGAGTCCCGCGCGGCCGGAGCCGGGGGCACTACCAGCGCCGCCACGCCATCCGCGTGACGGCGGCGGCGACCGCCGGGAGCCCCGCGCGGTCGCCCGGCCGTCCCGGCATGCTTTCGTGCCCGATGAGGTGACCGAGCGCGCGCGTGGCGCGCGGGGCGACGAGCGCGGCCAGTTCCGCGTGCGCGCCGAACGGCAGCAGCACCGACACGGTTTCCTTCCGGTTCAGGATCGCCTTGTGCACCAGGGAAGCGGCCCGCTCGACGGCCATCAGGGGCAGCGCGCCGAACGCGTCGAAGCGCTCGGACGGCGCGGTCATGTCGGTGCTCACCAGCGGCAGTTTCACCGAGCTGAACGTGATTCCGTGCGAGAGCAGTTCACGCCCGCTGACCACCCCGAACTCGTCGAGCGCCGCCTTCGAGGCGAGGTAGGCGGAAAACCGAGGGGTGTGGTTCTGCAGGCCCTGCGTGGTGACGTTCACGACGTGCCCGTAGCGCCGGTCGCGCATGGACGGCAGCAGGCCGAGGGTGAGCCGGACCGCGGCGAAGTAGTTGACCGCCATCGTGCGCTCGTAGTCGTGCAGCCGGTCGGTCGCGTCGAGCACCGAGCGCCGGATCGACCTGCCCGCGTTGTTCACCAGCACGTCGACGCCGTCGTGGTCGCCGAGCACCTCCTTGACCAGCGCGTCGACCGCGTCGCCGTCGGTGAGGTCGCACGGGTAGGACAGCGCCGTGCCGCCGAGGCGGGCGATCTCGGCCTGGAGCTCGGCGAGTTCGTCGGCGCGCCGCGCGACGAGCAGGACGTGGGCGCCTTCGCGAGCGACCCGCAGCGCGGTGTGGCGGCCGATCCCGGTGGACGCCCCGGTGATCAGGATTCGCCTGCCCGCCAAGGACTTCCGTGGCCGGGAGCGCCGGACCCGGTCCGGGTCGACGTTCGCCGCCCAGTGGCGGTAGATCGTGTGCGCGTAGTCGCGCAGGGGTGGTGCGGAGAGCCCGCTTCCCGCGAGCGCTTCGCGGGTAGCGGTGTCGTCGACAGCGCTTTCACGGCGCCAGCGGGCGACAGTGGCCCAGGAGAGCCCGATCTCGGACAGCACGGCCTGCCTGGTCGCGCGGACCTGGGGCAGCCGGTCGGTGAGCCGGAGCGCGGCCGCGGCACCCGCGGTGAGCGCGCGAGGCGTGGTGACGACGACCTTCGGCGCACCCGCTGCTTCGGCGAAGGCGTTGTAGACCTCGTGCACCGGAACGGGTTCGGCGGCCAGGATCGGGTAGGTGGTCCCGGACGGGGCGTCGTGGTGGATGAGCCGGTCGAGCACGGCGGCGACGTGGTCGGCGGGGACCACGTCGGCGAGGCCGAGATCGGGTGCGGCCAACGGGAGTCCACTCGGGACCCTGGACAGCCGAGCCACGAGGGCGAGCAGGTCGCCTTCTCCCGCCGGCTCACCGGTCCGCGAGTCGCCGAGCATCGCCGACGGGCGGTAGATCCGCACCGGCACATCGTCCTGCCGGCGCAGCAGCGCTTCGTCCCGTGTGGACGGTGAAAGCTGGTGGAACGCGGTCGCACCGGCGTCGCGGGCGAACGAGAGCGCGTTGGGCACGCCGGTCGTGGAGAGGTGCACGACGTGGTCCACGGTGGACGGCATGTCCCCGCCGAGGCCCGGCTCGTCGAGGTCACCGGCGAGCGGGACGAACCGTGGTTCGTCCGGTGCAAACCGCTTGAGCCGGTCGAACGCGCGGGGCCGGGCCAGCGCGTACACGGTCTCGCAGTCCTCGCGCCGCAGCAGCAGCGCGATCAGGTTCCTGCCGAGCACGGTGCTCGCGCCGGTGACGAAGTAGGTGGTCATGACCGCTCCACGCGAAGTGTGTGAGACATGCTGTCACAGGTACTGTGGCACGCGGTTCGGGCGAGGGGCAAGCTCACCCGTCGCCGACGAGGTCCGCGACCGTCCGATGTGGATCGATGTGGACGTCCTGCGCGCGCAGGTGGCCGTCCAGCAGCGACCAGATCGAGACGGTGAGGAACTCGGCGAGTTCCTGGCTGGTGAGGGAACGGCGCTTGTCGGCCAGCCAGCGGTTGACCGTGGCGTCCACGAGACCGACGAGGCCCACCGCGAGCGTGGGTGCCGTGCCGGTGTCCTTGCCGAACCGGGTCAGCACCGCCGAGAACAGTTCGCCCGCCCGGATCGCGATGGCCGTCTTCGTGCCCGCGACGACGCGCGACCCGCCCTCGCTCGGTGCGCCGAGGAAGGCGTGCAGTCGCGGATGCCGGTCGATCCAGCCGAGGTAGGTGCTGACGGCGAGGCGGATCGCCTCGGTGACCGTGCCGTCCGGGCGCAGGGTCGGTGCCAGCTCGGCCATCAGCGACTCGATGATGCGGGCCCTGATCTGCTCGTCGAGATCGGCGCGGTCCTTGAAGTGGCGGTACACCACCGGCCTCGGCACGCCGACCCGCTCCGCGATCCGCTTGACGCCGACCTTGGGGCTTTCCTCTTCGATGGCCTCGATGGCGGCGTCGAGCACCTCCAGCCGCCGCTGGGCGTTGTGCGCGTCCCAGCGGGTCGATCGCCCGTCCACGTCGTCTGCGAGTCCGGTGCCGTCCTTCGCCGCGTTGAACATCGGGTCAGTTTACTGATCGAAAAAGTATCCGATACACCTTGTCACACACAAGTGAGTGATACACACTGTCTCAGGTAGATGGCGCCAAGCGAGGAGGCCAAGTGAGCGGTAAGGCGTATGTGATCGGCGTCGGCATGACGAAGTTCGAGAAACCGGGCAGCCGGGAGTGGGACTACCCGGACATGGCGCGCGAAGCGGGTACGAACGCGCTCGCCGACGCCGGTATCGAGTACGCGCGGATCGAGCAGGCCTACGTCGGCTATGTCTACGGCGAGTCGACGTCGGGACAGCGCGCGGTCTACGAACTCGGTCTCACCGGGATCCCGGTGGTCAACGTGAACAACAACTGCTCCACCGGCTCGACGGCGCTGTTCCTGGCGACGCAGGCGGTGCGCAGCGGGAGCGCGGACTGCGCGCTGGCGCTCGGGTTCGAGAAGATGCAACCCGGTTCGCTCGGCGCGACCTACGAGGACCGCGAGCAGCCGATGATGAAGCACCTGCTCGCGCTCGCCGAACTGCAGGAGTTCGCGATGCCGCCCGCGCCCTACATGTTCGGCGCGGCGGGCCGCGAGCACATGGAGCGCTACGGGACCACGGCCGAGCAGTTCGCGAAGATCGGCGTGAAGAACCACAAGCACTCGGTGAACAACCCGTACGCCCAGTTCCAGGACGAGTACACGCTCGAGGAGATCCTCGCGGCCAAGCCGGTCTACGACCCGTTGACCAAGCTGCAGTGCTCGCCGACCTCGGACGGCAGCGGCGCGGCGATCATCGCCAGCGAGTCCTTCGTGGAGAAGCACGGGCTGGCGGCGCAGGCGGTGGAGATCGTCGGCCAGGCGATGGTCACCGACCTGGAGAGCACGTTCGCGGACAAGAGCGCGATCAGCCTGGTCGGCGCGGACATGACCCGCACCGCGGCGCGCAAGGTCTACGCGCAGGCGGGTATCGAACCGTCCGATGTGGACGTCATCGAGTTGCACGACTGCTTCTCCACCAACGAACTGCTCACCTACGAGGCGCTGGGCCTGTGCGCCGAAGGCGAGGGCGGCAAGCTCGTGGACGCCGGGGACACCACCTACGGCGGGCGCTGGGTCGTCAACCCCTCCGGCGGGCTGATTTCGAAGGGGCACCCGCTCGGCGCCACCGGGCTTGCCCAGTGCTCCGAGCTGACCTGGCAGCTCCGCGGCACCGCGAACAAGCGCCAGGTCGACGGCGCCGCGGTCGCCCTGCAGCACAACATCGGGCTCGGCGGCGCGGTCGTGGTGACCGCGTACCGGCCCGCCGAACGCTGATTTCCGTTCCACCAGAAGAAGACGAAGGAGAACCCACGCCATGACCAAGGTCAACGTCACCGTCGCGCTGCCCAGCACGCCCGAGAAGACCTGGGCCACCGTTTCGGATCTCAGCCGGTTCGAGGAATGGCTGACCATCCACCAGAAGTGGAGCGGCGAGGTACCCGCCGAGGTCGGCCTCGGCTCGAAGATCACCGAGGTCGTTTCGGTGATGGGCATGGCCAACAAGATCGAGTGGACGGTCGACGAGTACGACGCGCCGAACTCGCTCAAGATCAGCGGCACCGGGATGGCCGGGGTGAAGGTCGCCTTCACGCTGTCGGTCAAACCGGTCGGCGAAGGCAGCGAGGCGGAGATCGACGCCGAGTTCACCGGCCAGATGATCGTCGGCCCGATCGGCGCCGCCGTCGGCAAGAGCACCAAGGGCGAGCTGGAGAAGTCCGTCGCCAAGCTCGCCGAACTGGTGGCCTGATCGGCGTGTCCGAGCCCACTTTCGACGAATCGGGAATCGGGCGGTGGAGCGACCCGGACACCTTCGAGGTGACCGCCGAACGACTCGCCCAGTACGCCGAGGCCACCAACGACCCGATCGAGCGGCACCGCGACGGCACGATCGCGTCCCCGGTGTTCGCGATCGTGCCGGTGTTCAATTCACTGGTCCCGGCCGCGCTGTCGGTCGCGCCGGTGGAACTGCTGGCGAAGCTGGTGCACGGCGAGCAGGACTTCCGCTTCCACCGCCCGATCAAGCCGGGTGACGTGCTGACCTCGCGTGCGAAGCCGGTCGGGTTCACCGGGAAGCCGAACGGCACCGCGGTGGTGGTCAGGACCGAGACCACCGATGCCGGGGGAGAGCTGATCAACGAGCAGTGGATGACCGCGTTCTTCCGGAAGGCGGACGCGGGCCGCGCGGTCGGTGAGACGGCGCCGTCGCACGTCTTCGACGAGTCGTTGCGCGGGGCGGGCCCGGTGGCCGAGGTCGTCGCGCACGTCGACGAGGACCAGACCTTCCGGTATTCGCCCGCCTCCGGTGACCCGATGCCCATTCACCTCGACGAGGAGATGGCGAAGATGTCCGGGCTGCCGGGGATCATCGCGCACGGCCTCTGCACGATGGCGTTCACCTCGTGGGCGGTGCTGACCGAGGCGGGCGGTTCGAAGGTGGAGAACCTGCGGCGGCTCGCCGTGCGGTTCGCGAAACCCGTGCTGCCCGGTCAGGACATCACCACCCGTATCTGGCGCGGCACCGAAGGCCGTTACGCATACGAGACCACTGTGGACGATGAGCTCGTGGTCAAGGACGGCCTGGCCGAACTCGCTTGAAACCCCGTAGCAGCAAGGAGAACAACGCATCATGGGAGCACTCGACGGACGCGTCGCGATCGTCACCGGCGCGGGCAGGGGCATCGGCCGCGAGCACGCGCTGCTGCTCGCGGAGGAAGGCGCCTCGGTCGTCGTGAACGATCTCGGCGGCGCGAACGACGGTGAAGGCTCGGACGCGGGACCCGCGCAGGAGGTCGCCGACGAGATCATCGCGGCGGGCGGGAAGGCGGTCGCCAACACCGACAACGTCGCCGACTGGGCGGGCGCGAAGGCGCTGGTCGAACAGGCGGTCGCGGAGTTCGGCGGGCTCGACGTGCTGGTGAACAACGCCGGCATCCTGCGCGACGCGTTCATCGCGGGCATGACCGAGGCGCAGTGGGACGCGGTGATCTCGGTGCACCTCAAGGGGCATTTCGCGCCGCTACGCCACGCCGCGGAGTACTGGAAGGCGCGGACGAAGGCGGGGGAGACGGTGCGCGCGTCGGTGATCAACACCGCGTCGGCGTCGGGCACGTTCATGCCCAACGCGGGCCAGGCGAACTACGGCGCGGCCAAGGCGGGCATCGCGGCGCTGACGCTGGTCGCGGCCGACGAGCTGGAGCGCTACGGCGTGCGGGTCAACGCGATCGCGCCGATCGCCCGCACGCGCCTGACGCTGGCCACGCCGGGCATGGGCGCGTTGTTCGCACAGGAGGTCGGGGAGGGCGAGTTCGACGCGTTCAGCCCGGCCAACATCGCACCGATGGTGGCCTACCTCGGCACCGAGAAGTGCCCGTTCACCGGCAAGGTGTTCTCCGTGCAGGGTGGCGCGATCTCCGAACTGAGCGGATGGCGGGGTGACCGCACCGTGGAGACCGACGGGCCGTGGACGGTCGACGGCATCGACGAACGACTGGCCGAGTGGGTCTGAGAGGGAGAAAGTCATGGCCACCAACGGTTACGAGCTCGGCCTCGGCCTGACCGAGGAGCACAGTGCACTCGCCGACTCCGTGCGCGGTTTCGCCGAACGGCACCTCGGCCAGGACGTGCTGCGCGCGGCGGTGGACGCCGCTTCGGAAAGCCTGCCGCCGTTCTGGGGCGAACTGGCCGGGCAGGGGCTGCTCGGCCTGCACGTGCCGGAGGAGCACGGCGGGCAGGGCGCTGGTTTGCTGGAGCTGGCGGTGGCGCTCGAAGCACTGGGCAGGGCCGCCCAGCCGGGTCCGTTGCTGCCGACCGTGCTCGCGTCGGCTCTGCTGTCCGCTTCGGACGCGAAGGCGAAGGAAGAGCTGCTGCCCGGCCTCGTCGACGGTTCGGTCACCGCAGCGATCGGGCTGGCGGACCCGCTGGAGGTGACCACCGGCGACGGTGGCGTGACGGTCACCGGGGCGACCGTCGGCGTGCTCAGCGGTGCGGTGGCCGAGCTGCTGGTGCTCCCCGCGCGCATCGACGGTGAGCTGCGCTGGATCGCGCTGGACAGGTCCGGTTTGGACATCCGCGAGCGGGACAGCCTCGACGTGATCCGCCGGTCGGCGGTCGTCGAGGCCACGGCAGTGCCGGTTCCCGCCGGGCGGGTGCTCGACGGTCTCACCGAGGAGCGGGTCCGGTCGATCGCGGCCGTCGTGCTCGGCGCCGAAGCGGTCGGGGTCGCGTCGTGGTGCACCTCCACCGCTGCTGAGTACGCGAAGGTCAGGGTCCAGTTCGGCCGTCCGATCGGCCAGTTCCAGGGTGTGAAGCACAAGTGCGCCGGAATGGGCGTCGAACTGGAACGGGCCCGCGCCGCGGTCTGGGACGCAGCACGTGCGCTGGACGCCGGTGACGACACCGCGGACTTCGCCGCCTCCGTTGCCGCGGTGATCGCGCCCGACGCGGCCGTCCGGTGCGGGGCCGACTGCGTGCAGGTGCTGGGCGGGATCGGGTTCACCTGGGAGCACGACGCGCATCTGTACTACCGGCGCGCGCTGACCCTGCGCGGACTGCTCGGCCGCAGTGGACGGTGGGCGGAATCCGTCGCGCGGCAAGCACTCGCCGGTGTCAGCAGGGAAATCCACATCGACCTGCCGGATGGTGCGGAGGCGGTCCGCGAGAGCGTCCGCGCGGAACTGACCGGACTTGCCGCGCTGGAAGACGAAGCGCAGCTCGTCGCGCTCGGTGATGGCGGGTGGGTGCAGCCGTACCTGCCCAAGCCCTACGGCCGGGACGCGGATCCGCTGGAGCAGGTGGTGATCGGCGAAGAGCTCAAGCGCGCCGGGATTCAGCTACCGGAGCTGCTGATGGGCGGCTGGGCGGTGCCGCCGATCGTCGCCTACGGCACCGAGGAGCAGAAGCGGCGCGTCGTGGTGCCGACCCTGCGCGGCGAGGTCGTGTGGTGTCAGCTCTTCTCCGAGCCGGGTGCCGGATCCGATCTCGCCTCGTTGACCACCAAGGCGGAACGGGTGGAAGGCGGGTGGCGGATCAACGGGCAGAAGATCTGGACCACGGTCGCCCAGTTCGCCGAGTGGGCCATGCTGATCGCCCGCACCGATCCCGAAGCGCCGAAGCACAACGGAATCACCTACTTCATCCTCGACATGTCCACGCCGGGCGTGACCGTCCGCCCGCTGCGCGAGGCCACCGGGTCGGCGTTGTTCAACGAGGTGTTCCTGGACGACGTGTTCGTGCCGGACGACTGCGTGGTGGGCGAGCCGGGGGAGGGCTGGGCGGTCGCGCGGGCGACGCTGTCCAGCGAGCGGGTCGCGCTCGGCAGGGGCAACGCCTCCTATCCGACACTCGCGGACCTGCTGAAGTTCGCGGACGGCCGCGACCTGGACGGGACCGCGATTCACCGGATCGGGGAGTTCGTCTGCGAGAACCAGGTACTCGACCTGCTCGGCGCCCGGACCGTCCTCAAGCAACTGTCCGGAGTGGACGTCAGCACCACTTCCAGCGTCGGGAAGTTCCTCAGCATGCGGTTCGGGCAGCAGATCGCCGAGTTCTGCCTCGCCGAACTTGGCGTCGCGGGTGTGCTGTCCGTACGGGGCGAACCGAGCGACAAGTGGATGGACCAGGTGATCGCCTGCCGCGCGATGACGATCTACGGCGGCACCACCGAGGTCCAGCTCAACGTGATCGGCGAGCGCATGCTCGGCCTACCGCGTGACGTCTCCGGGTAGCGGCTCGCGGTGCCGTGGCGGCCACGGGACGATGGCCGAGGTGGTGCGGCGGTAGTCGGCGTATTCGGGGTAGCGGCTTTCACTGATGCTCTCGGTGAACCGGGTGGACCCGATGAACAGCAGCGTCAGCAGGAGGGCGCCGAGCACTGTCCACTGCAGAACGGACCCGGCGGCGATCGCGCCGAGGAAGAACACCACCCACCACTGCGCCTGCTCGAAGAAGAAGTTCGGGTGGCGCGAGTACCGGAAAAGCCCGGTTCGCACGAACCGTGCCCGCGGTTGCCGTCCCGCGGCCAGTTCGGCGTGCTTGCCGCGCTGGAACACCCACTGCTGCTGGTCGGCGATCGTCTCGCCGGCCAGCAGCGCCAGGAAGACCGCGCCCGCGATGACGTCGAGCGCGCCGAACGGCGAGCGGTGGTTCAGGGCGGTGAAGGCGGGCAGCGTGATGAGCAGGAGCAGCACGTTCTGGTACACCGTGATGAACGCGAGGTTGAACACCTGGAACTGCCACGGCTTCATCCGCTCGCGCAGCACTGCCCACCGGTAGTCCTCGCCGCCCGGCGCGTAGCCACCCCTGCGGGCGAAGTTGAACGTCAGGCGCGCGCCCCACAGGAACACGAGCACCAGCATCAGGTCGAGCCGCGCGTCCGCGAATCCCGCGGCGCCCGCGAACACCGCGACGTAGACCACCGGGACGATCGACCAGATCCGGTCTATCCACGAGTACTCCCGCGTCACCACCGACAGCAGCCAGGTCAGCAGGCAGGCCCCGCCGCACACCGCGAAGCAGATCCCGAGCGCGTCCATGTCCTCGACTCTACGACTCGCTGTCTTCGGGGACCGGACGGGGCAGTGTCGCGAACCAGTCCCGTACCTGGGGGTGCAGGCGATCGCGCGCTCGAGGGTCCGGGCCGTAGAACGCGGCGTACGCTTCGGCGAACCACTCCTTCGGCGAGGAGAACTGGTAGTTGGACAACGCGTACTGCCGGCGTTGCTCGGTGGCGTAGCTGACCCAGGTGTTGTGCTGGTCGACCTGGTAGGTGCGCCCGGCCACGTCGAGGACGCCGGAGCCGCCGTCGGGCAACGTCCACGGCTGCGCGAGCGCCATCTGGGCGAACTGGAAGACGGCGGCGCTCCGCGCCGAGAATTCCGCCGGCGGTAGGTGCTTCTGGTAGCGGGAGAGGAATCCTTGCAGCCGGTTCGGCTCGCCTGTGATGTTCTTCCGCGCGTGCGGGAGGGTGAGAATATTGGCCAAGGTGGTGATGGAGCTGCTGCTCTCCCGAGCGGGGAGCAGGTTCGTGAGCCCGGTGCTCTCCAGGATGGCCTCGGCCACGCGGTCGACGTCGTGGTCTTCGTAGCTCTGCCAACCGCCGAAGTGGTCCTGCCCGGCGAGGTCCCGTTCCCATTTGACCCTCGCATCGACGGAATGGCCCACTTCGTGGCGCAGCACCCACTCCACCAGGTTGCCCTGTGCCGGCACGTCCGGGACGCCGCCCAGCACCTGGCGCTCGCCCTTGCCGATGCCGATCGCGCGGTCGCCCTTCTTGCTGACCCCCGGGTAGTCGGCCATCGCGCCCTTGTCCATCTGGGCCCGCTGCCAGCCGACTCCTTTGTTGAACTTCGCGTACAGCCACTGCGGCGCGCGGATTCCGCCGACGATGATCGGGAGCACGATCCCGATGGTCCCGGTCTCGTAGTCGTACGCGCTGGCGCTGCCGCCCGTGCTGGTGTCCATTTCGATGGCGACCAGCTTCTCGTTGGGGCCCAAGTCCTCCTGGGGCAGCTCCTGCAGCACGGATTCGATCTTGTCGAGCAGCGCGGTGCTGAAGTGCTTGCCCTGCGTACCCGGCGCTGGACCGATGCGGATGCCGTACTTCGCGCTCAGCGCCCGTTCGCGTTCGACGGCCCCCTTGCCGCTGTGGGCCTCCGTCCCGTCTTCGACTCGTTGCACCGGTACGGCTGTTTGCTGTTCACCCAGAGCCTTACCCATCGTGGTCATCCCGACGACGCGTTGCAGGGCGACGACCCGCTCTGGACTCATCGCGCCGGGGCGCATCCCAGCCAGGGGGTGCGGAGAAGGGGCGGGCGAGCGTCGCTGCCCCGATCTCCGCGAGTCCTGCGGCTCCCGGTCCTGCTCGTGTGCTCGCATCCCACTCCTTACGCACGACAGTTCCAGGATTACCCCTGGCGCGCCCCGGAACCGGTGTCCGCCGGGACCCACCTGAGGGCACCGGCTTTGCCCGTCCGAGCACGCCGGGCTTCATCCCGCTCGCAACTCGTACATCAGTGCGTCGTACACCGGCGCGTCGTCGAACGGCTGGACCTGTCCGAACAGATGCCAGCCCCACGAGAGGTAGGCGGTGCGGGCCGGGACGTTGTCGGGCTTGACCAGCAGGGTGGCCCGTTCTTCAGCCCGTCCGTCCAGCAGCGCGCCGTGCAGCCGGTGGGCGTAGCCGCGACGCTGCCAGCCGGGCACGACCATCAGCTGAGTGACCGCGAAGGTGCGCCGGCCGTCTTCTTCGAGCAGGGCCGGATCGACATCGCCAAGGAATCCGCCCCACCAGGTGGCTTGCTTCGGCAAGGTGAAACCCAGGGTGTAGCCAACGAGAGTGTCGTCCAGCCAGCCCGTGATGAGCGCGAAACCCTGGCGCTTGGCGTAGTTCTCCAGTCGCTGCCAGAACCGGGCTGGCGTGAAGAACGGATCGGCCAGGAGATCGGCGTATACCTCGGTGTACACCTCCAGTAGCACGTCTTGCTGCCTGTGCATCCCCGCCGCGTCGTGATGACGCAAGACCAGCTCGGGCACGGCGGCTTCCATAGCACCTGCTCCGTTCCTTCGGTGTTCTGTCAGCACAGCGTGGCGGTGTACCGCTCGCGCAACTCGTTCACTCCCGACACCGCTTGGTACGTCCGGATAGTGCCCATGACGCGGTGGAATTCTTTGTTGACCCGCCAGCTTTCCAAGCCCCGGTCCACCGCGTCGAGGACTTCGTGGGCTGTTTCCAGCGCGCCATCGACGGCCCCCATCCGCAGCCGCGCGGTGGTCAGGCGCACGCGATAGAGGGCGATGTTGCGATCGAAACCAGCCCCATATCCGGCGATGGCGCGTTCCAGCAGCCGTTCGGCTTGGGAAGCCTCGTCGGTGGCGACACGGCAGGTCGCTTCCACGGCGTCGATCTCCATCGGGCTGATGAACGCCGCCCAGCTGGCCGGTTGACCGCCCGGGTCGGCGTCCAGCGCTTTGCGTGCGCGTGTGATGGCGGCGTTGGCTTCGGCGAAGTCATGGCTGCTTGCTCCAGCCACCGCCAAGTGCAGCAGGGGCACGGCCGTCATGCGTGAGGGCGGCCCCATGCTACGCGCGGTGTCCTCGGCGGCTTGGGCGAAGCGCAGACCTTCGCGCGGTCGGCCGACGAGGTTGCTTTGGAATCCCAGCCCGGAAAGCGCCCGCATCTCCACCTCGGTGTCACCAACCTGCCGTCCGAGGCTCAGGGCGTCGGTGAAGCTGTCACGGGCGACCTCCGGTTGCCCGGCATCACAGGCCAGCCACCCGGTTCGGATTTGCAGGTTTCCGGTGGCCTTGGCGAGCGCGTGGCCGATTTCGTCGCGATAGGTGCCGTGTTCGAGCATGGCGTTGGCATCGTGGACGGTGGCGATTCCGGCTTGCCAAAGGGTTTCGCCGCCGTGCTGGTAGTCGAGCTTGCAAAGCCGGTTGGTGGTGCGCTGCAGCCGCACGACGTCCGGCATCCCGATGGCCCCGAAGCCGTCGCGCCCCAGACCGGTGGCGGCCGCGGTGGCCACACCCCATTTCATCAGCGTCCGTCGCCTCATAGGATCGAACGCTACCGCTGCTTCGTCATCACCGTCGCACCGTTCCCTGGCGGCAGTTCCGGACTCGACAACTCCGGTCGGGAGGTCGAACCAGAGCAGTGTCGATGGAATCCGCAGGAGCCGGGCCCAGTACACGAGCTTAGTGAGGTCTTGGGGAGCTGGGCCGGTCTCGATGCGGCTGAGCTGCGATTGCGTGAGACCCAGCCACCCGGCGGCGATGCCCTGCGCCAACGGTCGTCCGTGCCAGTCGTGGCGGCGAAACGCCTGGATCACCCGGCCCATATGACGGGTGTCCAGGGCGGCGCGCAGATCGTCGGTCTGCCAGAACGCGGGTGGCACTCGCGGTGGGCTGAAAAGGAGGTCGCGGGCCGCCTGGCGGCACGCGGCGCACAACGATTCGGGGTTGTCTCGGGCCAGGCGTGCACCACAACGGCACGAGCGAGCGGCTGAGCGCGTAACCATTCGTGGCTTTCGGTCCGGCGGCCTGACGTGTGACGCCAGGTGGAATTGCAGTCACTCTATGCGCTGACGGCGGGCGCGTATATGCATGGCATGCATACCGGTTACCCGGTTTTCCGCATAGTCGGCTGGTCGGCCGTCCAACAGGCTTTCGCCAGGTAACCCGGATCGACTCCCGCGGTCTCCGCGGCCCATCGTTTGGTCGCCGGGGTGCCACCCACCGAACACGACGGCGAGGAAAGGCCCCAAGGTGATACCACGTACCAAGATCTTGCAGACTCGGCGATCGGCGCCCCTTTCCCGGCACGTCTTGCCGGGATTGAACGGTGCGTGGTGCGACGAGACCGAGCAGCTGTGAATGATGCGACCGCTAGCCTGCTTGAGGCCCTCGGCGCCGTGAACCAGCGCGTGCCGGACGTCATTCGGGCGCTTGCCATCGGCGACATGTTGCCGCTCAAGCAGCACCAGTTCGCCGGTCTGCTGATCCAACTCGGCGAGTTGTTGCACCGGCATGCCGACAGCCGGCTGCCCGCCACCGATGGCGGCCGACAGGTGGCGTCGGAGGGGGACTTGCTGTCCGCCGAGGACGATGGCTGAGAGGTATCGGTGGGTGGACAGCGCGGGCGGTGTCCGGCATCTGCTGGCTGGGCCGCTTCCGCGGGACCGGGCGGTGGTGCGCTTTCTGTGCGGTGCCTTGTGGACCGTGAACCGCCGGAAGCGAAAGCGCGGGCGTGCGTACAACTTGTACGACTGCTCGGGGTGCGCGGAACTGTTCGCGGAAGCGGAAACCGGCGAGGATGAGACAGACCGGCACTGACGAGCCCGAGCACTTCCGCCGTGGTCAGGCCAGCCGGTCGTTGTCGTTGACGGGGCGGCGGGACGCGCGCCGGTGATCGGCGACCTGCCGCCACTGGTCACCGTAGGCGAGGCCGATCATGTCCTCGCCTGCCATGACGTCGTGGGGGAAGCCGAGGTCGGGAGTGCTGATTTCGTCGAGTCGGCGCAGGGCGTCTTCGTCGAGGCTGACCTCGGCCGCGCCGAGGTTCGCGGTCAGTTGCTGTTCGCTGGTGGCGCCGAGGAGCGGAATGACGGTGCCGGGCCGCGTGCGCAGCCAGGCGAACGCGACCTGCGCCGGGGTCCAGCCACCGGCTTCGGCGACGGCGACCACTTCGCGCACGACGTGGTCGCTCCGGTCGCCGCTGAAGTCCCAGCCGCCGCGGGTGAGGCGGCCTTGCGCGCCGTCGAGGTACTTGCCGGTCAGCCGCCCCTCCGCGAGCGGCCCCCACGCGACCACCGCGAGGTCGTGGGCCCGTGCCATCGGCATCAGTTCGGACTCGACCGAGCGGGCCAGCAGGTTGTACCGCAGCTGCACCCCGACGAACGGTGACCAGCCGCGCAGTTCCGCGAGCGTGTTCGCCTGCGCGATCTCCCAAGCGGACCAGTCCGAGACCCCGACGTGCAGCACCTTGCCCGCGCGGACCTGGTCGTCGAGCGCGCGCATCAGCTCCGGTACCGGGGTGAGGGTGTCGCGGGCGTGCACCCAGAGCACGTCGACGTAGTCGGTGTCCAGGCGGCGCAGGCTCGCTTCGAGCGAGGTGACCAGGTTCTTGCGGTGGTTGCCAGCGGTGTTGAGGTCCCCGGGCGAGGTCTGCAGGGAGTACTTCGTGGAAAGCACGAAGCGATCGCGACGCCCCCGCAGCGCACGGCCGATGACGTTCTCCGCGGTACCGCCGGTGTAGACGTCCGCGGTGTCGATGAAGTTGCCGCCCGCCTCCGCGTAGACCTCCAGCAGCCTCGTACTGGTTTCCGGTGAAGCACCCCACCCCCAGTCGTCACCGAAGGTCATGGTGCCGAGCGCGAACTCGGAGACGCGGATGCCGGACCGGCCCAGAAGCGTGTAGCGCATGAAGAATCCCTCGTGTCGGTGGTGCCCGGAAGCGCGGCGTGAATTCCGCCGCGCACTTCCACCCTGACGAGCTCCGGCGGCGACAACCAGGACAGGTGGTTCCCAGGTGCGTCGCACCCACGAACCGCTGCCCCTTCGCCGCCGGTCACCGATGAGGGGACAAACCATGTCCGTTCTCGTTTCCGCCGCCGCGGTCCCTGCGGAGACGCGGCACGTCCGATCCGGAGACCGCCAGTCACATGGCGCTGGAGTCAGGCACCTACGAGAGCGCAGAGCGGATCAGGCTTCGTCGAAGGGCTGGTCGCAGAGACCACAGGTGATCGGGCCGAGATCGAGGCTCGAACGGGCCGCGCGGATCCGACGGGGCGGCTCGCACCCGCAGGTCGCCGCGACGTAGTTGGGACCCCCGCGGTGCGCGCCGCGGCCGTCGACGGGTGCGATGATCACTGGTGACTCGTCCGGCGAGCCGGGTGCCTCCGGGTCCGCGGGCCGGACCGCGGTGGCACGGCGGGCGACTTCCTGCTCCGTGTGCCGCCAGACCGTGAGCGCGGCTTCGAGCTCGGCGAGTTCGGTGCCGTAGGCGGCCACGGTGCCGGGCAGCGCGGTCGTGGCCGACCAGCCGATGCGGTCGGCCTGTTCCGCGCGCAGGCCGAGTTCCGCGGCGAGCGAGGCGAAGCGCTTGTTGTGGTAGCGGCCGTCACTGACGTCGGCGATGTCGCGGGTGACGGCAATGCCGTGCGCGGCTTCGTGCAGGGTGGTGGCGAGGATTTCGGCCGGGCCGCGCCGCAGGCCCTCCGCCCCGAGGAAGAACTCGGCACGCGGCTCGGCACCTTCGCCGACGTGCCAGCGGGAGCGCGCGAAGTGACCATGGATCTCGGTACTGGTCCCCATCGTTCCGGAGGCCAGTACGAGGATGGCTTCCGGAACGTCCTCGTGCCGTCGGCGGATCTCCGCCCAGAGGCGTTCCATCGCGTGCATCACGCGTGTCGTCGGGCCGAGCCGGGTGTGGTCCACTCGAACATCTTCCCGCTTAAGCGGGAATACCGATGACCGGGCCAGGCTGGGACGGGCTCGCCGATGATGCCGGTGAGCCCGTCCTCGTCGCCGTGGTCGGTTACGGGGTGGGCAGCGGCAGGCCGGGAACGCTCTGGTCCGGCGGAACGACTCCGTCGACGAGGTAGTCGTCGACGATCCGGTCCACGGCCTTGTTGCCGCCGAGTGCGTAGACACCGTGGTCGCCCTCGCCGGTGACGGTGAGCATCCGGGAGTTCTGGAAAGCGGCATGCGCCTTCCGGGCGCCTTCGATCGGCGTCGCGGGGTCGTGCTCGGACTGGACGATCACCACGGGGGGAACGCCCTTTCCGGTCAGCACGGGCAGTGGCCGGGGCTGGGCCTTCCAGAAGGCGCAGAGCTGAAGGTGCATCCACACCGAGTTGTACAGGGTCACGCCGTGGTCGATGTACTCCTGCGACTGCCAGATCATCGACTGGCGATCGCCCGTCCACGCACCTTCGCCGCACAGGGTGGTGGTCAACGTGGCCGCCATGGCGTCGGAGGTGTCCGCCACGAGGGCCGGCAGCGGGCTGGGCTTCTTCGACTCCGCCAACGCGGCCGTGAACGCCGCGCGGGCAGCCTCCTTCGCCCGCACCGAACTGCGGGCGTCGGTCAGCGTCTTCACCTGGACCAGGGTGTCGGCCATCTTCGGGAACTGCTGCTTCGACTTGAGAGCGCCGATGAGGTAACCGTCCAGCACGGTTGCGCCGAGCTTCTTGCCGTCCACTTCGACCGGCTCACGGGTCAGCGCGTACCGGACGTTCTCATAGGTCTGCCGGGCCGCTTCGCCGCTGGTTCCGAAGTGGTACTTGGCGTCGTAGCGGGCCATCCAGGGAAGGAAGTCCTGCCGCCAGCGGCGCTCGTACCCGAACGGCTGCCAGCTGAACGACTGCTGCCAGGTTCCGGTGAATTCGGTCGACGAGTCCAGCACGAACCGGCCGGTGCGGTGCGGGAACTGCTGTGCGTAGTGCGCCCCCAGCCAGGTGCCCGCGGAGTACCCGACCCAGTTGATCTTCTCGCGGCCCAGCAGCGTCCGCAGCAGGTCCAGGTCCCGGACGTTCTGGAAGGTGGTGATCAGCGGGCCCAGTTCGCCCGCGGCTTGCCGGCAGGATTCCGCGGCGTACCGGACCGAGTCCACGATCAGGTTCAGATTGCGCGGATCCCGGTCGCGCGGGTCCAGATCGGCACCGGTGCCGGTCGTGCCACCGCAGGTGACGTTGCTGCTCCGGCCGGTTCCCCTGGTGTCGATGCCGATGATCTCCTGGTGCTCGCGCACCCTGTTCTGGTCGCGGAACGCGGCGGGGAACCAGCGGCCGGGCCCGCCGGGGCCACCGGGGTTGGTGAACACCGACGCGGTCGTGGTGCCGGTGGGCCTGAGCCTGCTGACCGCGATGCTGAGGTCCTGCCGCTCGTCGGGGCGTTCCCAGTCGCGAGGAGTGTGGAACGTGGCGCAGTCGAGCCCCGCGATGTTCGCTTCCGCGGGAAGATCGACCAGTTCGTCCTTGGCGCAGGCGTGCCAGTCCAGTGCCTGCCCGGTATAGCGGTCCGGGACCGCGGTGGTGTCCGGTGATGCCGCGGTGGGGTCGGCCAATGCCGGTGTCATCCCGGCGAGCAGCCCGCCCGCGGCCGCCGGGATCACCAGGGCGAGACGCAGTCTCCTCATGTATTCCCCTTCTTCGACTGTGGCACTCGCACCAACGGTAGGGCGCCCGCACGGGCGACCGCGTCGGCTGCGGGGAGTACCCGGCCATGGGCCTAAGGGATGAGGTTTTCAACGGCTGGCGCGGTTCCTCGTCGAACCGGTCATACGGTGAATTTGAGGGTGCGTCGTGCCAGCTCGACCAGTGCGCGGGCGGCGGGGCTGATCGGGCCGTCCGCGCGCCACGCGAAGACGAGCCGTCCTCGCAGTTTCGGCTTCGTGATCGTCAGCGCGCGGAGTCCGGTCTGTCCTTTCGCGACGGACCCCGGCAGGATCGCGGTTCCCAGTCCCTTCGCGGCGAGGCTCGCCAGCAGGGCGGGATTGCCCGCTTCGAAGGCGATGTGCGGGACGAACCCCGCCTTGGCGCACGCGTCGTCGAGGCAGGACCGGATCCCGGTGCCCTCCGGCATGCAGATCAGCGGCTGGTCGCGAAGGTCTTCCAGCGGAATCGTTCTGCGCGTTGCCGGCGCCTTGCCGACAGCCATCACGGCCACTACGGGCTGTTCGGCGATGACCTGGCCACGCAGGTCGGGGGGTAGCTCGTACGCGCCCAGCGCGACGATGGCGACGTCGAGCCGCCCGGCGCGCAGTGCGTCCACGAGGGCATCGGAGGCCTGTTCCAGCAACGTGATCTCCACCGCGGGATGCGCGTCGTGGAACGAGGACAGCAGCGCGGGCAGGTCGAGCGTGCTGGTGGAGCTGACCGTGCCGACCGCGACGCGCCCGCGCACGAGTCCGGTCAGTTCGTCGACCGCGAGCCGCGTACCGGTCACGGCGGCGAGCGCTGCCCTGGCGTAGGGGAGCACCGCGTCGCCGACCTCGGTCAGCCGCACGGTGCGCCCGGCCCGGTCGAACAGCTCCTCGCCGAGTTCGCGTTCCAGCCGCCGGATCTGCGCGCTGATCCCCGGCTGCGCCACGTGCAGCTTCTCCGCCGCCCTGGTGAAGTTCGCTTCCTCGGCCACGGTGACGAAGTATTCGAGCTGACGCAGTTCCATAACTGACCATGCTAGTAGCAAGCACAACTAGATCTTGGACTTCTCGTTCGGACCGGTCGAGAGTGGAGGGAGAACGAAAGGGGAAGACCATGGGAGTACTGATCGCGGGTGCCGGGATCGGCGGCCTCACCGCCGCGCTTACCTTGCACGCCAAAGGAATCGAGTCCACCGTAATCGAGAAGGTGCGGGACCCGAAACCGCTCGGGGTCGGTATCAACGTGCTGCCGCACGCGGTGCGCGAACTGGAAGAGCTGGGGCTGGGGGACCGGCTGCCCGAGATCGGCGTCGCCACCGCGGAACACGTCTACGTCGACGAGCGCGGCGAGCGGCTGTTCGTGGAGCCGCGGGGACTTGCGGGCGGATACGACTCGCCGCAGTACTCGGTGCACCGCGGCAAGCTGCAGATGCTCCTGCTGGACGTCGTCCGCGAGCGGCTGGGGCGAGACGCCGTGCGCACGGGCAGCGGGCTGCTGGGATTCGAACAGGACGCCGGCGAAGTGCGGGTGCGGGTACCGGACGGCACGCTGACGGCCGACGTGCTGATCGCCGCCGACGGAGTGCACTCGACGGTCCGGGCGGCACTGCACCCGGGGGAGGGGCCGCTGCAGTGGTCGGGAACCCGGATGTGGCGGGGTGTCACCGAAGGGGACTCGTTCTTCGGCGGCAGGTCGGCGGTGCTCGTGCGCGGCCTCAAGGCCGAGATGATCATCTACCCGATCGGGCCCAATTCGATCAACTGGGTCGTGCTGGCGCGCGAAGCCGGGCCGGGCCCGTTGCCTGGCGACGCGGGTTGGAACACGCCCGGTGACGTGACCGATGTGCTCGCGCACGTCGGCGACTGGGACTTCGACTGGCTGGACGTGCCCTGGCTGGTGTCGAACAGCGAGGGGTTGCTCGAGTACCCGATGGTCGACCGGGACCCGTTGCCGCACTGGGGAACCGGCAGGGTGACGTTGCTCGGCGACGCCGCGCACCCGATGTACCCGGTGGGGGCCAACGGCGCGTCACAGTCCATTGTGGACGCGCGGGTGCTCGCCGACGAGCTGGCGCGCGACTTTCCCGGCGGGCTCGCCGCCTACGAGAAGATTCGCCGCGAGGACACCGCGTCGGTGGTCGCCGCGAACCGCGAGATGCACGCGGCGCTCGACGCCCGGTCGGCGGCGGACCTGGCCGCCACCACGGCCGCCTACCGCCAGCAGACCGCGGCGGACCGCTGATCCCGGCGGCTCACCGGAGTTCGGCGAGCCGCAGGAAGATCTCCGCGCACCTCGCCACGATCTCGTCTTCGCTGATCGACAGGCTTCCGTCGAGCCACGACGCCAGCGTCCGGCCGAGGCCTCCGATCAGGAATTCGGTGACGAGTTCGAGGTGGCTGCTCTCGGCGATCCCGTAGAAGTCGCGCGCCTGCGCGGACAACAGGTGCGCGAACATGCGGTTGGACTCGGCGCGCCGGTTCAGCAGCACGGGCGTGGAGATCGCGGGGGAGAACAGCAGGCGGCCGCGACGGGGGTCTTCGGCGATCAGGCGCACGATCGCGCGCAAGCCCGCCGCCGACTTCACCCGAGGGTCCGGCTCTGCCGCCTCGACCGCGGCCAGCGTGGTCTCCGCGATCTCGGTCACGACGTGATCGAACACGGCGACGGCGAGCGCGTCGCGGTCTTCGAAGCTCTCGTAGAAGTAACGGGCGGCGAGCCCGGCCCGCTTGCACGCGCCCCGCACCGTCAGGTTCGGCTCGCCGCCCTCCACACCGAGCAGCGCCAGTCCCGCCTCGACGAACTGGGCTCGGCGCTCGGCCTGGCGGTCGTCCCCGGTGATGCCGCCGTAGACACGCAGTGACGTGCTTTCCATGGCCCCATCTCGACACGGCGGCTCCGACCGCGTTGCATATCTGCGAACGGCCGTGTGCAGATGAGCGGAGGTCGACGATGGAGACGACGCACGCGAGCACGACGGCACTCGGCGACGCGGTGCTCGGTGCCGCGCTGATGGCGGGCTCCGCGAACGTGATCATGCAGCTCGCCAGGCCGGGTGTCGGGTACGGCGTGGTGGAGAGCAAGGTCCACCACGGGAACCTGTTCCGCCACCCGGTCAAGCGGACGCGCACCACGCTGACCTACCTCGCGGTCGCCGCGATGGGGACCGACGAGGACAGGCGGCACTACCGCCGCGCGGTGAACACCGCGCACGTGCACGTCTGCTCGACCGGGACGAGCCCGGTCGAGTACAACGCGTTCGACCGGAACCTGCAGCTGTGGGTGGCGGCGTGCCTCTACAAAGGATTCGAGGACACCTGCGACGTCTTCCTCGGCGGGATCGCGCCCGAGCGGGTCGACGAGTTCTACCAGGGGGCTTCGGCGCTCGGCACGACCTTGCAGGTGCGCCGGGAAATGTGGCCCGCCGACCGCGCGGCCTTCGAGGACTACTGGACGGAGTCGCTCGACGCGGTGTCCATCGACGACACCGTGCGGGACTACCTCACCGCGATTGTCGACCTGAAGTTCGCCGACCCGGTTTCGCGCGTGCTGCTCGGCCGCTTCCACCGGTTCGTCACCACCGGCTTCCTGCCACGGCGGTTCCGGGACGAAATGCGCCTCGGCTGGACCTCGCGGCAGGAACGCCGGTGGCGCGCGGTGATGACGGTGGTCGGCGCCGTCGCGAGAAGGCTGCCGCGGCCGTTGCGCCAGTTTCCGTTCAACCTGTGCCTGTGGGACGTTCGCCGCCGCATCCGCGCCGGGCGACCGCTCGTCTGAAAAGGGGTTCACGCATGCCCTTGGAGCTGATTCGGCCGGCTCGGCGCGTCGCTGCCGCATGTCCACTGTGTACGGCGGGACGAGCGAGATCCAGCGCGACATCATCGGCAAGTCCTTCGGCCTCCAGTCAACTGTATAACGCCCTATACAGTCAGGCTTTGAAGGAGTTTTTGCGCCGTCAGCCAACCGCAAACACTCACCACCTCAAACGCAACGAGCGGCGAACCCAGGCTCGGCTGCAGGAGGGTCGTCAACCGGCCTCTTCTGTCAACTGGCCTCTTCAAGGAGGACTCCGTCGTGCTCAAGGACTGAGCGCCGGTCTTGCACTTGACGTGCACGTCAGGTTATAGCGTGCGGCCATGTCCTTCGGTAGTCATCGTGAAGTGCGGTTGGTCAGGCGTCCCTCGGGTCCGCTGCGGGACGGGGATCTGGGGGTGGTCGAGGTTCCGGTGCCGCGGCCCGGTACGGGGGAGGTGCTCGTCCGCAACCGGATGATGAGCGTCACCGCGGTCATGCGTTCGCTCATGGACGGCGAGATCGGGCTGCCCATGCCCTCGTACGAACCGGGCCAGGTGCTGTGGGGACCTGCTGTCGGCGAGGTGGTCGAGGTGGGCGACACGGACCTGGCGCCCGGTGATCTCGTTGTGCACCAACAGGGGTGGCGTGAGTACGCCGTCGTCGAAGCGGCCGCGGTGCGGCCGGTCGACCCGCGGGCGTTGCCGGATCTCGCCGGTCACCTGTCGCAGGGGGTGACCGCGTGGCTCGGAGTCGTTCGCGGCGGCGAGGTCCGCCAGTGCGACACGGTCTTCGTGACCGGGGCGTCGGGCGGGGTCGGCTCGCTGGCCGGGCAGATCGCGCGCATGCGCGGCGCCACCAGGGTCATCGGCAGCACCGGGTCCCCGGCCAAGGTCGACTACCTGATCGGCGAACTCGGCTACGACGCCGTGGTGGTCCGCGGCGAGGGCGGCATCGAGGAGCAACTGCGCTCGGCGGCGCCGGACGGGATCGACGTGGTCTTCGACAACGTCGGTGGCGAACAACTGGTGGCGGCGCTGGCGGTGGCGCGCCACGGTGCGCGGGTCGCGCTCGTCGGGACGATGTCGAGCCAGGCCTCGGGCGGGTTCAGTGCACCCGTCGAGATCGATACCGGAGCGCTCATCATGCGCGGGATCAAGTTGCACGGCTTCGCGGTCGCCGACCACCTCGATGCCGTCGCCGAAGCGACGCGGGAGTTCGGGCGCGGTCTCGCCGAGGGGGCCATCGTGTTCCCCCATTCCCGTCTTTCCGGTATCGATGAGGCACCGCGCGCGCTGCGCGAGCTGCTCGGCGGACGGCACATCGGGACCGTGGTCGTGGAGCTGTGATCCCCTGGGAGGAAAGACGAATGCGTATCGGCGAGGCGGCGACGGCGGTCGGCCTCACCCCGAGGGCGTTGCGCTACTACGAGCAGTGCGGCCTGCTCGTGGCCCGGCGCACGATGTCGGGGCACCGCGAGTACGACGAGGAAGACGTCCAGTGGCTGCGCACCGTGCGCGATCTGCTCGACACCGGGCTGACGATCGGCGACGTCCAGGCGGTGGTCGCGATGGTGAACGCCGAGCCTGACGACGACGATTGTCCGATGGCAGGCATCATCACCCGTCGGCTCGCCGAGCTCGACGAGCGCATCGAGCGGCTGACCGAACTCCGCGCGCGGCTCGCCACCGGGCTCGCTCACCGGTTCGACAGCCAGTTCACCCGACCTTGCCGGCGGGCCCAACCGCGACGCGGCGGCGTGCCCCGGCGGGTCAGGTCCATCGCGGGCAGGACGTCTTCCGCCAGGTAGGGGGCGGCGCCTCCCGGTTCTGTCCGGAATGGACGGTGGGACGTCACCGCGCACGAACCCGCAGGTCAATCCGTTGTGTATACAGCGTAGACATCAAGGTGTACGGTGTAGACATGACGCGGGGGATGACGAAGAAACCGTATGATGTCCGGCTGGCGGCGGTGGCCGTGCTCGCCGCCGCGGTGCTGTGGTTCTTCGGCACCGGCCTGGCACCGGTCGCGGCGCTGACCTGGTTGGCGCCGTTGCCGATGTTCCTGCTGGCGCCGCGGGTACCGGGCAAGGTGGCCTTCGGCGGCACCTTCGCCGGGATCCTGCTCGGCACGACGAACAGCTGGTACTGGTACGCGAAATCGCACGATCTGCCGATGTGGCCGTGGGGGCTCGTGGCGAGCCTGACCTTCGCGCTGACCCTCGCCGTCGCCGTACTGCTGTTCCGCGCGCTGCTGGGCCGGGGGCGCCCGCTGCTCGCGGTGGCGGCCGCCCCCGCGGTCTGGGTCGGCGTGCTTCACCTCGTCTCGCTCGCGCCGAGCGGGATCATGGGCACCCTCGCCACGACACAGAGCGACCTGCCCGTGGTGCTGCAGATGGCTTCGGTGACGGGGGCGCTGGGCATCGATTACCTGGTGCTGCTGGTACCGGTCGCGATCGCGGCGTGGTTCGCACCAGGCGCCCGTGGTCGTGGGCGCATCGCTGTGACGGCAGGTGCCGCGGTGCTCGTCTGCCTCGGTGGGGGAGCGCTGCGCCTGGCCGGGGCGGAGGATTCGCCGCCGCAGCGGGTCGCGCTGGTGGCCGGCAACCAGAAGGGCTGGGCGGCCGATCTCGCGACACCGGCGGGAAAACGGCTCCTCGACGCCTATGTGGACCGGCTTTCGGCGCTGCCATCGGGAGTCCGGACCGCGGTGTTGCCGGAGGCGGCGTTCGGGTCGAAGGTGGCGCGGCCGCCGGAGCTGATCGAGCCGATGCGCAGGCTGGCGACGACGAAGGGGATGGACCTGGTGGTCGGGTTCGCGTGGTGGGACGGGAACCTGAAGTACAACTACGCGCTGGTGTTCCCCGCTGAGGGGGGCGAGCCCGCCGTTTACCTGAAGCAGCACGACATGGTGAGTCCCAAGGGGCACGATCTCGTGTTCGTGCCGGGGCACGGCCGGGAAATCGGCATCGAGATCTGCGGGGACGTCGCTCACACGGATACGAGCGCCGCCTACGGTCGTACCGGATCGCGGATGCTCGCCATTCCCGCGTCCACTGAGGATGACAACGGCTGGCAGGCGAGCCGCACGGCCTTGGTGCGCGGCGTGGAAAACGGGCAGGCGGTCCTGTGGGGTGGACGGCAGGCGGTGCTGAGCGTCAACGACGGCTGGGGCAGGGTGCGCGCGGAAAAGGCCACCGGTGAAGGTGGCGAGGACGCGTTCACCACCGTGGTCAGCGAGGTGGCCGGAGGCCCGGGAGCCACGCTCTACAGCCGTTTTGGAGACTGGTTCGAGTGGCTTTGCGTGGCGCTCGGGCTATTCGCCATGCTGGTGGCCGCGTATGGCTCCCGCGAGGGGGCCGCGGAGCAGCGGTCAGGGCCTGGCCGCGATGCGACGCTCGCGCAGGGCGGCGAGGCCGCGCACTGAGAGATCGGGCCACGGCGGGCGGCGGAGCACCGCGATCGTCGCGATGATCGCGGCCGTCAGCCCGCCGATCTCGGCCAGCAGCGCCAACCTGGTGTGATCGGTGGCGGGTGCCCACTGGACGGCGCCGTCGTGGACGACGAACACGCCGACCGGCCGCGCCACGCGCCCGAACCCGCCGATCCTGGAGACCGGGATGATCGTGGTCCCCGCGGTGGTTTCGTACGGGTCGCCGAAGACACGGGGCTCTGGCGCGCCCGTACGCAGCCGGTCCAGTTCTTCCCACAGTTCCATGAAACCCCTCCAGCCGAGCGTCGGCCCGCCGGTCTGGCAGCGTTCCGCTCGGTACCGGCCTCGTTATAGCACCTGAATCGAAGCCGGGTGCCGAGCCGTCCGCCCCGTACCGTCCACCTGCGCTGCACTTTTCGAACCTGATCGAAAGGCTGCTTCGGCGGTTGGCTCCCTCAGCCGACCGAAATTCCGCGGATGCCCTTCAGTTCGCCTCGAAGCGCCGAAGTGACCGTCACCGGGTAGCGGTCGAGCGCGTACCGAACGGACCGAGCCGGGCCGACGAGGTCGAGCCGCACCGGTGTGGCACCCGGATGCGCGAGCAGCGTCGACTTCAGCTCCAGGACGACGGACTCGTCGACCTTCTCGGCAGCCGCGTGCAGTACGAACGGCTCGTCGTCACCTGCTTCAGCGTCGGAGAGGTCGAGTGGGACGAGTCCGCCGCCGAAGATGGACATCTTGTCCTCGCGCCAGTTGACGCGGCCTTTGGCGAGGACGGCGTTGTCTTCGATGAGGTCGGCGGCGA
>NZ_BAAANN010000026.1:0-134228 GCF_039529815.1 Amycolatopsis minnesotensis
CAAAACCTCACCTGCACACCACGCGGCAACCGCGCCCGAACCACCATCACAACCTCCGATCACAACCGGTGTTGCAACGACCCCATGAACCCAAGGGTCCTTCAGGGACCGCAACGCGTCTCCCCGCTCACGCCGTCTGAGTCCTTTGTGGACCGCGTTCGAGGGCGACGGCCGGACGGGACCGTTTTGTCGGTGCCCCGTGCCATGCTCGTCGGCAAGGGAAAACCAAAGGGGGAAGCCATGACTGTGCCGGGTGAGCGCGTGCCGGGTGAGACTGTGCCGGGTGAGATCGCCCTGCGCGAGATCGCCGATGCCGATCTCGATGCGTTCTTCGAGTTCCAGCGCGATCCCGAGGCGGTCCGGATGGCGGCGTTCACGGCGTCCGACCCGTCCGACCGCGCCGCGTTCGACGCGCACTGGGCGCGGATCCGCGCCGATCCCACCACGACGAACCGGACGATCACGGTCGGCGGCGCCGTCGCGGGGAACGTGGCGTGCTTCGAAATGGACGGGGAGACCGAGGTGTGCTTCTGGATCGACCGCGCGCTCTGGGGCCGCGGCGTCGCGTCGGCGGCGCTGGCGCAGTTCCTCCGCGAAGTGTCGGCGCGGCCGCTGCGCGCACGGGTCGCCGACGGCAACACCGGGTCGGCCGCCGTGCTGCGCCGGTGCGGGTTCGTCGCCGTCGGCAGGGACAGCGGGTTCGCGAACGGGCGAGGGGAGGTCGTCGGGGAGGAGGTGTTCGCGCTCCGGGGCTGAGCCCCGGGTCAGGGGAGCGGTCTGCGGCCGGCGAAGCCGATGTCGGCGCGGTGGTACCAGGTCAGGTCGTCGTCGCCTTCGAGCCAGCACAGCTGAACCGGCACGCCGTCGAGTTCGGCGGGGAAGTCGATGAGCAGCGGGGCGAAGCCCTTCAGCTCGGCACCGGTCTGCTGGACGGCGGTCATCAGGTCGTCGAGCCGGGCCTGCGCGGCCTTCAGCTCCGGCAGCCCGCCCAGCGGGCTCGGGTCGCCGTCCGGCGTCAGCGAGACGGCCAGCTCCGCCGCGTCCGCGCGCACCCGCACCAGTTCGTCGAGCGTTTCGCGCAGGTTCGCGAGTTCGGCGCGGGCTTCGGCCACCGTGAACAGTCCCATGCGCCCGAGGGTGCCAGACGCGGGCCGCCGGGCGTGACCGGTGATCTGCCGCACATCGGGCGGGTGCCAGACTTGACGCCGACCACCACCTGCCCCATCGCAGCTCGTCCAGCAGTACGCTTGTACCGCATACCACGAGAGTGCAGAGAGACGCGAAGATCCGCGAGAGGAGCACCGCTGCTCATGGCCAAGATCAAGGTCCAGGGCACCGTCGTCGAGCTCGACGGCGATGAGATGACCCGCATCATCTGGCAGTTCATCAAGGACAAGCTGGTCCACCCCTACCTCGACATCGACCTGGACTACTACGACCTGGGTATCGAGGAGCGGGACCGCACCGACGACCAGGTGACCATCGACTCCGCGAACGCCATCAAGAAGCACGGCGTCGGCGTCAAGTGCGCGACGATCACGCCCGACGAGGCGCGCGTCGAGGAGTTCGGCCTGAAGAAGATGTGGGTCTCGCCGAACGGCACGATCCGCAACATCCTCGGCGGTGTCATCTTCCGCGAGCCCATCGTGATCTCGAACATCCCGCGGCTGGTGCCCGGCTGGACCAAGCCGATCATCATCGGCAGGCACGCGCACGGCGACCAGTACAAGGCCACCAACTTCAAGGTCCCCGGCCCCGGCACGCTGACCATCAGCTACACGCCGGAGGACGGCTCCGAGCCGATGGAGCTCCAGGTCGCGAAGTTCCCCGAGGGCGGCGGCGTCGCCATGGGCATGTACAACTACCGCAAGTCCATCGAGGACTTCGCCCGCGCGTCCCTGCAGTACGGCCTCGACCGCGGCTTCCCGGTGTACATGTCCACCAAGAACACGATCCTCAAGGCCTACGACGGCATGTTCAAGGACGTGTTCCAGGAGATCTTCGACGCCGAGTTCAAGTCGGACTTCGAAGCCAAGGGCCTGACCTACGAGCACCGGCTGATCGACGACATGGTCGCCTCGGCGCTGAAGTGGGAGGGCGGCTACGTCTGGGCGTGCAAGAACTACGACGGTGACGTCCAGTCCGACACCGTGGCGCAGGGCTTCGGCTCGCTCGGCCTGATGACCTCGGTGCTGCGCACGCCGGACGGCAGGACCGTGGAGGCCGAGGCCGCGCACGGCACGGTCACCCGGCACTACCGCCAGCACCAGCAGGGCAAGCCGACCTCGACGAACCCGATCGCGTCGATCTTCGCCTGGACCCGTGGCCTCGAGCACCGCGGCAAGCTGGACTCCACGCCCGAGGTCGTCGACTTCGCGCACAAGCTGGAGCGGGTCGTCATCGAGACCGTCGAGAGCGGCAAGATGACCAAGGACCTCGCGCTGCTCATCAGCAAGGAGCAGCCGTACCAGACCACCGAGGACTTCCTCGCGACGCTGGACGAGAACCTGGCCAAGAAGATCACCCAGGGCTGATCCAGTCACGCTGAGCCCCCGCGAGCGCGTTCTCGCGGGGGCTTTCGTGTGTCACCAGACGTGCACACCGCTCTCTTCGCGGTGGAACACGCCGGTCCGCCCGTCGCGAGGGTCGCTTGGCCCGCGATGTGTGCGCCGCCCTGCTCCGCGCTCGGCGACAGCGCGTTCACCCGGATCCCCTCGTCGCGGAGCGTGTTGGCGTAGCTGAGGGTGAGCGAAGTACCGGATGCCCCGCCGGGGCCCGTCCGCGCGGCGCGGCCGGGGATTTCGCTTCTGCTCGACCGCTGCCCGCCGACTTCTCGGCCCTTCCCGTCGGGAAGCGCACCATCGCGGTGCGGTTCTTCACCGACCCCGCCGCCCGCGACCGCCACGGCACCGGCGGCCGGGCGCGTTTTGCCCGCGAAACGGTGCCGGCCTCCGCGCCGCGGCGGCACGCCACCCGCGCGATCGGGGCGGGCGGCGCCTGGTCGGCCGCCCTGCGAAGCGTTGCACGACCCGGATTCCGGCCAGTGGATCGTCTTCTCCACCGCGGTGCCCGGCACGTCGTCCCACGAGGCGTTGAAGCCGCTCAAGGTCGTCGGCACGCGGAACCTCACGACGGCGGACTGATTCCTTCCGGCCTCGTTTCCCCGAACGCGAGACATCGGCTGACGGTGTCTGCTTCACTGCTCACCGTGCGAACGAGGGACGCGGGTGGCCGGGAGTGGGAGCTTTCCCGCCGGCTCTCCCCATGGCGGCGGGTCATCCAGCCGATCAACCTGGCCTTCGGCCGGTACCGGCGGTACCAGGTCGTCCCGATCGGCGGTGCCGAGGAAACGCCCCGCGAGCGCGCGCGGCGGGAACGCGCCATCCGCGCCTCGGAACGCCGGGAAATTCGCGAAGGCATGATGGACCGCGGTGGCTGGTGGCTGCTGGCGTGGCCCGCGCTCGCGCTCTGGCAGCTCATCGCCGGGTTCTGCTCGACCGTCGCCGATCGCGCGAGCCAGTGGTTCCGCGTGGTCAGCGCCGTGGTGCTGCTGCCGTTCGCGCTCGTCGAACTGATCGCGCAGCTGCTCGCGGGTGGCGTGCTGCTGCTCGCGCGCGCCATCGGCATGGCGCGGTCCAGGGTCGACGTGCTGGCGCATCCGCAGCACTTCGAGGCCGTGCATTCGCTGACCGTGCTCAGCGTCGCCGGATTCGGCGCCGCGGGCAAGCTCGTCGAAGCGCTCCGGCAGCACCTGGCCAGGACCAATCAGCCGTTCGAGCCCGCGAAGGACCAGTACCTCGCGGGAATGCTGGCGCATTTCGGCGCCACCGTGGAGCAGCACGTCGGGATGTCGATCCCGGACTCCGGCGCCGGATGGGACGCGGCCCGCGCCGTCGACGACATGATGGACCGCAGCCGCCGCTGGTGATGCGCCAATTATGGCTCTGAGTGACCACCCGGTGACGATGTTGGCGCCTCCGGGTGGCGGGACTTCCCGCCCCGGGCCGGAAAGCCCTACCCTGGTCAGGAGCTGGCCAAGAAGCGGCCTGCCGAACGAGGAGCGCGCGTGATACTGGGCATTCCGAAACGGATGCTGCTCATCGTCGCAGTGCTGGTCGGCATCGGGTTGGTCTACGTCGTGGGGTCGGGCAAGCAGTTTTCGTCCGGCGCGTCTTCCGGTTGCCGCGTGACGGTGACGGCCGACGTCCTGAACGTTCGCGGCGCACCGGTGCCGACGGCGGAGCTGGTCGGGAAGTACAACCAGAACGCCGAAATCGATGCGCAGCCGGAAGTGCAGAACGGGTTCCGCAAGCTCGCCGACAACAAGTGGGCGTCGTCGGAGTTCCTGAAGCCGGTCGACGAGGCGAAGTGCACGGTCCAGCCGCCCGCACCGCCCTCGCCCGCGGGCTAAGGCAGCTCGACGACCATGCCCTCGGTGGCGGCGAGCACCTCGCCGCCGAACCGCTCCCGTGCCTGCGCGACGGACGCGGACCGGTCGGCACCCGGCCAGAAGTGGGTGAGCAGCAGCCGCCGCGCACCGGCCTGTGCCGCGTACGTCCCGGCCTCACCCGCCGTCATCAGGTAGCGCGGTCCGGTGGCGGGCCCGCCACCGGAAAGGGTGGCCTCGGCGATGAACAGGTCCGCGTCCCTGCCCAGTTCGGCGAGCGCGGCGCTCGGGCCGGTGTCGCCGGTGTAGGCCACGGTCAGGCCCGGCGCGGTGAGCCGGACGCCGTGGTTCGGCACGTGGTGCGGGAGTGCGAGCGCGGTCAGCTCCAGCGGGCCGACGCGCCCGCCCTCGGCGAGATCGTGGAACTCGAACACGGTTTCGGGGTCCGGACGCGGTTCGAGCGCGCGCAGGACCCGCAGTACACCCGGCGTGCCGTACAGCGGAAGCCTCGGCCGCCCGGCGTGCAGGTACTCGCGCACCCTGCCGAGCGCGCTCACGTCGACGCAGTGGTCCGGGTGTTCGTGGGTCACGATCACCGCGTCCACGTCGCCGTCGTCCACCGTTTCGAACAGCCTCGGCGCCGTGGCGTAGCCGAGGTCGAGCACGATCCGGAAGCCCGGTGGGTCAGCAGGTAGCCGCTGCACGCGCGGCCGGGTTCCGGCCAGGCGCCGCAGCTACCGAGCACGGTCAGGGTGGTGGTCACCGCGCCCAGCCTTCCGTAACGGGACCGCGGCCGTCGCGACTACCGGGAATGAAGCTGGTCAGGACCAAGGTGACGACACCGCGCCCGGTCGACGAGGTGTACGGCTTCCTCGTCGACTTCGAAAACCAGGTGCGATGGCGCTTCGACGTGCTCACCAGCGAGCTGATCGCGGGGGAGCTGGGCGAGGTCGGCGCGCGGTACCGGCAGCGCGTGAAGCCCGGCCGCCGGATCCAGCTCAGCGAGGTCGTGCTCGCCGAGGCGCGGCCGTCGTCGGAGGTCGCCTTCCGCACGCTGGACTCCGGCCCGGTGACGGTGTCCGGCGCGTGGCACATCCGCGACGGCTCGGGGCGCACCGAGGTCGTGTGCGAGGTCGCGATCGCCACGCGGGGCCCGCTCCGGCTGGTCGAGCCGCTGCTGGGCCCGTCGCTGCGCAAGATCGCGGCACGGTACGAAAAGGCGCTGGCCGAGCGGCTGAACGGGCACTGACCGCGCTGGTTGTCGGTGCCCGCGGGTACCCTCCGGCGCGTGCTGACCCTTTCCACCGTCAACGTCAACGGCCTGCGCGCCGCCGCCAAGAAGGGCTTCGTCGAGTGGCTCGGTGCCACCGATTCCGCCGTCGTCGCCCTGCAGGAGGTGCGTGCCCAGCCGGGCGAGCTGACCGCGGCGGTCCGCGAGCCGGACGGCTGGCACACCTCGCACGCCCCGTCGGAGGTCAAGGGCCGCAACGGGGTTTCGGTGTACACCAGGGCCGAGCCCGAAGCGGTCCGCGTCGGGTACGGCGAGCCCGAGTTCGACGGGAGCGGCCGCTACCTCGAGGTGCAGCTTCCCGGCCTGGTGGTGGCGAGCCTCTACCTGCCCAGCGGTGACGTCGGGACCGAACGGCAGGAGCAGAAGGAGCGCTTCATGGCGTCCTTCCTGCCCTACCTCACCGAACTCCGCGCGAAGGCCGCCGCGTCGGGTCGCGAAGTGGTGGTGATGGGCGACTGGAACATCGCGCGCGCCGAGATCGACATCAAGGCGTGGAAGACGAACCAGAAGAACTCCGGCTTCCTCCCCGAAGAGCGGGAGTGGCTCGGCCGCGTCTTCGACGAAGCCGGTTATGTCGACGTGCAGCGCAAGCTCGACCCCGAAGGCCCCGGCCCGTACACGTGGTGGTCGTACCGAGGGAAGGCGTTCGACAACGACGCCGGCTGGCGGATCGACTGCGTGCTGGCGACACCCGGCCTCGCCGGGAAGTGCACCTCGGTCGTGGTCGAACGAGCCGAAACCTACGCGCAGCGGTGGTCCGACCACGCCCCGGTCACCGCCACCTTCGACTGGGACTTTCCAGCCTGACATCGCGCTCGGCCAAGGGAACAGCTCGTCGGCACAGCCGATATTGGTCAGATCGCGGCGTGCTGCCCTGAAGGAGCCTTTGGGGAGGCGGGTGTCGTGGGCGCGGCCGTCGTGGGCTTTCCGCGTCGCGGGGTGCGTGCGCTGAAGGGGGCCTTGGGGGAATGTGATGCGGTGAAGGGGCCCTTCGGGGCATGAGCTTCGTGGTGCCGTGCGTCGTGAGGGGCGAGATTGTGGCGTCAGATTCCCTGAAGGCGTCCTTCGGGGAATCTGCTGGGAGGTTCGAGGGTCGCATTCTTCTCGTTTCCGCGTGCTGCCCCGAGATGTATTCAGGGCCCGAAAGGCTGCGAGCAGGTGTGAACGTGCAGGTCACTGAAGGGCCCGTGCGGATGCTGCTCCCGTCCTCGCGGTGCTCACGGCAGAAGGGACAGGGCAGCATGCGCAAATTCATCCGCCGCCGCCACCACCGCCGCCACAGGCGCCATCATCGCTGAAGGGGGCCTTGGGGGAATGTGACGCCGTGAAGGCGTCCTTCGGGGCATGAGCTTCGTGGTGCCGTGCGTCGTGAGGGGCGAGATTGTGGCGTCAGATTCCCTGAAGGCGTCCTTCGGGGAATCTGCTGGGAGGTTCGAGGGTCGCATTCTTCTCGTTTCCGCGTGCTGCCCCGAGATGTATTCAGGGCCCGAAAGGCTGCGAGCAGGTGTGAACGTGCAGGTCACTGAAGGGCCCGTGCGGATGCTGCTCTCGTCCTCACGGTGCTCACGGCAGAAGGGGGCAGGGCAGCATGCGCAAATTCATCCGCCGCCACCACCACCACCACCGCCGCCACAGGCGCCATCATCGCTGAAGGGGTCCTTGGGGGAATGTGATGCCGTGAAGGGGCCCTTCGGGGCATGAGCTTCGTGGTGTCGTGCGTCGTGAGGGGCGAGATTGTGGCGTCAGATTCCCTGAAGGCGTCCTTCGGGGATCACGCGAAGGGAACCGAGATCACGGCGAAGGGAACCGATTCCCCGCGAGGCGAGCTGTTCGCGGACGGAGGGTGCGAGCTGGGCCTGGAAACCGACGCCCGCCAGGCTCACGTCGTCAGCGTCCAGCAAGGCCGCGACGGTCAGTTCGGGGTTTTGCGGCCGACGAGGTGGAAGATGCGGCTGAGCTGCCGGTAGGGATCTCGCCTGCCGGCTTCGAGTTCGACCGCGGCGGCCGCGGCGAGCTGCTTCGAGTCGTCGGGGTCCAGGTCGGCCCCGCTGAGGTCGAGCCAGTCGACGAACAGCCAAACCCCGTACCAGTTCAGGGTTTCCACGCCCCGGCTCCGCACGAGTTCGCTGAGTTCCGGCACCGTGGTGGCGTGCGTCGGCAGTCCCAGCACCCCGATTTCGCTCCTGGCGTCGAACGCCGTCAGCGCGTCCTCCCACCGCTGTTCCAGTGCCGGGCGCACCGCCGCCGCGGCGGCGTTTCCCGCCATGATCGAGACCACGCCACCGGGGGCGGCACACCGGCAGAGCTGGTCGACCACCGGCTCCGGCCGTTCGAGGTACCCGAGCACGCCATGGCACAGCACCGCGTCGAAACGCCGTCCATCCACTGCCTCCTCGGCGTTCTCACCGGCGGCTCGCTTCAGCGTCACCCGCCGCTGGACGTCGGCGGGCAGGCGATCGAGTCGCTGCCGCGCCTTGTCCAGCATTCCTTGCGACGGATCGAGCAAGGTCACCTCGTAACCAGCTTGGGCGAGCGGAAACGATTGATGGCCCGCGCCGCCGCCGACGTCGAGCACGGAAACCGGCGGCGCCGGCAGGTGTTCGAGAAGCTGCTGGTGCATCACGTACGTGCGCACGCGCCCCTTCACGGCGGCGTACGCCCCATCGGCGAAGTGGTCGGCCAGCCCGGCCCAGATGTCGTCGCTCACCGCACCACCCTATAAGTTAATGGTTAGTAACTGATAACTTCGTGTCATGGCTGCGCGGATGAGCGGATCGGAACGGCGAGCCCAGGTGCTGGGGATCGCCGCGGGCGAGTTCGCGGCGCACGGGCTGCACGGTGCGTCGATCGAGGCGATCGCGCGCGAGGCGGGCATCACGCAGGCGTACGTGTTCCGGATGTTCGGGACCAAGAAGGCGCTCTTCCTGGAACTGGTCGGCACGGCCTTCGACCGGTTCAGCGACGGGATGTCGGATGCCGCCGAGGGCGTCCGGGACCTCGACGCGCTGGCGCGGATGGGGGCGCGGTACTACGAGCTGCTCGCGGATCGCACCACGCTTTTGCTGCAGCTGCAAGGCTTTGCCGCCTGCGGGGACCGCGAGGTCCGCGCGCTCGTGCGGACGCGGCTCGCCCGCATGTGGGACACGGTCGCCGATACGACGGGTCTGGACCCGGTGACGGTGAAATCGTTCCTCGCCTTCGGGATGCTGCTGAACAACGTCGCCGCCCTCGACGCCGACGAATCGGACGAGCCGTGGGCGAAGGGAGTGCGCACGCGCATCCACGCGGGCCTGTTCGAACACATCACCGCCGAAACCAACCGGTGACGGTCGGCGCGCCGAAGCGGCAACGATTCGGCTGAGATGGGCATCGATCGGCGCGAAAGCGGCTTCGGGCTGCGTACTCTTGGTCGGCTGAGGAAACGGCGGTTCCGTCCCGCTCGGCAGGCACGATGGTGCGCTGCGGTCCGAGGACACGATCCGAGGACGTGACATGTCCGAAGTTGCCGGCTGTCCGATCGTGCTCGATCCCCTGGTGCGCGACCTCGACGGGGAGACCCGCAGGTTGCGCGAGACCGGCGCGCTGGTGCGCGTCGACCTGCTCGGTGTGCCCGCCTGGTCGGTCACCCGGCACGCCGACGCCCGGCGGCTGCTCACCGATCGGCGGCTGGTGAAGGACCTCGGCCGGTGGAAGCTGTGGCGTGGCGGGGAAGTCACCCGCGAATGGCCGCTGATCGGCATGGTCGATCCCGGCCGTTCGATGTTCACAGTGGACGGTGCCGAACATCGGCGGCTGCGGGCGAAGACCGCGCAGGCGGTCACCCCGCGGCGGCTGGAGAACCTGCGCCCCGCGATCGAACACGCGACCCGGCGGTTGCTGGACGACGTGGGCGAGCGAGGGGCGCGCGGACCGGTCGATCTCAAGCCCGTCTTCGCGCGGCCGCTGCCGATGACGGTGATCAGCGTGCTGATGGGGGTGGATCCGGCACTGCACCCCCGGCTGCACGTCCTCTACCGGGCGTTCTTCTCGATGGTCACCCCGCAGGACGAGCGGCTGGCCGTCATCGGCGAACTCGACCGCATCTTCACCGACATGGTCAGGGCGCGGACCGTGCGGCCTGCCGACGATCTGACCAGCGCCCTGATCCTCGCCGGGGAGGGCGGGGAACCGCTCACGGAGGCGGAGGTCGTCGGCAACCTGCAGGCGATGGTCGGGGCGGGGCACGAAACGACGGTCGGGCTGATCCTCAACGCCGTGCGCGCGCTGCTCACCCATCCGGACCAGCTCCGCGCCGTGCTCGCGGGCGCGGCGGGCTGGGAGGCGGTCATCGAGGAAACCCTGCGCTGGGACACCCCGGTCAGCCATCTCCTGATGCGGTTCGCCACCGAGGACATCGAGGTGGCAGGCGGGGTCATTCGCGAAGGCGAAGGCGTGGTGATCTCCTACCGCGCGATCGGCAGGGACCGCGAACACCACGGTCCGGACGCCGACGAATTCGACCTCACCCGTGACCCGGCGGCAAGGCACCTGACCTTCGGCCACGGCCCGCACATCTGCCCCGGTGCCGCGTTGTCCAGGCTGGAGGCGGGAATCGCGCTCCCGGCCCTCTTCGCGCGCTTCCCGCACCTGCGGCTCGCCGTGCCCGCCGAAGAGATCCGGAACGAGCCCGTGCTCACCCAGAACGACATCCGGTCGCTCCCCGTCCACGTGCACGGGTGACCACGATCTTCATCCCCGTGCCGGAGTCCCGGCGGCCGTCCGGGCGAGGTGCGCGTCGATCGCGGCGAAGGTGGCTTCGGGGCGTTCGATGTGCGGCAGGTGGCCCGCTTCGGGGATGACCTGGAACCGGCCGTCGCCGAAGGCGCTCGCGTAGGCCTTGCCATAGGCGGGGGTGACGATGCGGTCGCTTTCGCCCCAGAGCAGGAGGGCGGGCACGCCGACCTGGCGAAGGCGGCGCAGCAGCGTGGCGTCGTGCATGTACGGGTCGCCGGCCAGTATCCGCATCGTGGCGGCGTTGGCCTCCTGCGCGGCCCGTTGTGCGGCCGGGATCTTCGCGGGGTCCCGGTAGTAGCGGGCCGAGTCGTGCCAGGCGTATTCGGCGAGGCCGCGGGCGTCGAGGGCGAAGAAGTCCCGGATCGGTTCGGCTTTGACGCGCACGCCGACGGCGTCGATCAGCACGAGGTCGGTGATGACGCCCGTCGTGTCGCGCGCGGCCATCTCCGCGGCCGTCCAGCCGCCGAGCGACGAGCCCACGACCAGTACGTCCCGCAGCCCGAGTTCGCGCAGGTGGTGGAGGTAGGCCACGGCGAGGTCGTCGACGCCGGTCAGCCAGGCAGGGCGATCGGTGCCGTTCCAGCCGGGGTGGGTGGGCGTGCTGACGTGGTGGGTGCGTGCGAGGTGGCCGGCGAGCCCGGCGACCGTCGCGGGGCCGCCACCGCCGTGCAGCACCAGCGCCGGGCGGCCGGAGCCCGCCTCGGACATGGTGAGGGAAAGGTCGGGGTGCAGGGAGATTCGGTGGTCCGCGAGCATGCGGCCACCATAACTAAACATGTTTATATAAGCTAGTTTAGTTTTGCCCTACACTGCTGCCATGCCCCACGAGCTGCAGCCTCTCGGAAAAGCGGTCAAGCGCGCGCAGTACCGGCAGCACCGGGCGCTCGACAGCGGGCTCGCCACGGTCGGCACCACGTTGGCGCAGTGGGACGCCCTGCGGGCGATCGGCGCTTCGCCCGGTGCGTCGGCTCGCGCGTTGTCCGCGGCCACCTTCCAGAGCGAGCAGGCGTTCGGCACGCTCGCCGGCCGGTTGGTGGCGCTGGACCTGATCGAGCGCCGGCCCGGTGCCGGACGGCGGATCGAGCACCACCTGACCGCTTCCGGTGAACGGGTCCTCGCGGCAGGGCACCGGGTCGCCGACGAAGTGCTGGCCGCCTGCTTCGCCCCCCTGTCCGCGGCCGACCGCGCGACCCTGCTGGATCTGTTGCACCGCATGGCGGGGAGCGCGGACACTTGACCTCCAGCAATGTGGAGGTAGCAGGCTGGCCGCATGACCACGCCACGTCCGTCCTTAGTGGACGAAGGAACCGATGAGGACCGCGCCGCGATCGCCAAGATCATCGAGGACACCGAAATCGCTTACAACACCAACGATCCCGATCTGATGACCGAGCACTTCGCGCTGGACGCCACGGTGGTGAACGCGGTCGGCGGGCGCGCTTCGGGCTGGGCGGCGCTGTACGACGCGAACAAGCGCGGTCTCGCCGGGTTCCTCCACGACGAGTACGTGCGGTACCAGGTGACCGGGATCGACTTCCTCGGCCAGGACACCGCGCTCGCCTACAAGGCCGCCCGCGCCACGAAACCGGACGGCGACCTGATCGACGCCGACCCCGCGATGGTCGCGCTCTACGTCATGGTCAAACGGGACGGCCGGTGGTGGGTCGCGGCGAGGCAGAACACCCTCGTCCCCGCCTAGCGCCTCGTCGTCCCATCGGGGCGAGCGGCCGAGGTGAGGCCCCGCGCATGCCCTGAAGGACGCTCCGATAGGGGCAAGGCCAGCTCCGCTCCGGAGTGCACGCCCCGAAGGCGTCCTTGAGGGAATCTGACGCCGCGAAGGCGCCCTTCAGGGCATGCACGCCGCTGTGTCGCGAGGGCCGAGAACGCGGCGTCAGATTCCCCGAAAGTCACCTTCGGGGCCCCGGCGGCTCCACGCCCCCAGCCGCCCCATCGCAGATGCCCTTCGGGGCGCCCAGCCCGCGCTGGGCGGTCGCCGCGGCCGTGGCTGAACACGCGGCGAACGTCACGAAACGCCTGCCCGCCTTGACCGGTGACGAGCGGGTGGCCGAGGACGGCGGCCGCTTGACTCGTTCGGCTGACCCGCTGCGGAGCGCGCCCGGTCGCTCACGGGCCGTTGACCTCTGGTGATGCCGGGGGTCCGACCCCGGCGTTTTCGGTACTGGAACAGCCGCTAGCCTCGTGCCCCGTGTTGATCACACCTGGCTCGCCCCGCCGGGCGGGGTTGACACGCTCGGTAGCTTTTGGATCATCAACACGCCTTGGCATCCTCCTTTCGGGTGCAGATTTGGTGCGGGAGGCACTCCGGTGCGCAACCGAGTACGGCCGTTAGCGCGGACGAAGCGCGGTGTCGTCGTGCTGTTCACGACGGGAGCCGCCGTCGTGAGCGGCGCGGGTGCCGCGTCGGCGGACACGCTCGCCCAGGGCGAGCCGGACGTCCTGTCGTTCGGGATCCTGGGGCCGGTCGGCCTCGTGGCCGTGGTGATCGGGGTGCTCGGCATGACCGCGGGCGTCATCCGCCAGCGGAAGAAGGTGGCGGCCGAAGCCGCCAAGGCCGCCGAGGTCCTGGAGCCGGTCACCGGCAGCGCGCCGCCGAAGAAGGCCGCGTCGACCGAACACGTGCTCGTCGAGGCGAAGGCCAAGACCTGCATCGCGGGTGATCTCCGCGCCGATCTTCCCGCCGACTTCCGGCCGGGTGTGCGCGCCGAGGACGACGCGACCCGCCCGGTGCTGAGCCCGATCGCGAAGCGGCGCGTGCGATCCGCCGTTTATTCCCGATCCGGCGAGTAATCCCTCACAGCGAAAGCCCTTACCGGCGCGGTGACGACGTCCGTAGGCTCGGGTGATGGCTGAAAGCGTGTCGATCACCCCGCCCGAGCCGAAGCCTTCCCCGTCCGCGATGCGCAGGGCTCTGCGCCGCGCCGCGGACGGTGTCGCGCTCGACGTCACGGAATCCGCGGTCCTGCTGCATGCTCGCGGCGAAGATCTCGACCAGCTGCTCGCCGCGGCGAGCAGGGTGCGGGACGCCCATCTCGCCGATCAGGGGCGCAGCGGGGTGGTCAGCTATTCGAGCAGCGTGTTCATCCCGCTGACCAGGCTGTGCCGCGACCGGTGCCACTACTGCACCTTCGTGACCGTGCCGGGCAAGCTGCACTCGATGTACCTCGAACGCGACGAGGTGCTGGAGATCGCGCGCGCCGGCGCGGCGGCGGGCTGCAAGGAGGCCCTGTTCACCCTCGGCGACCGGCCGGAGGACCGGTGGCCGCAGGCCCGCGAGTGGCTCGACGCCCGCGGCTACGACTCCACTGTGGACTACGTTCGCTCGTGCGCGATCGCGGTGCTGGAGGAGACCGGCCTGCTGCCGCACCTCAACCCCGGCGTGCTGAGCTGGGAGGAACTGCACCGGCTCCGCCCGGTCGCGGCGAGCATGGGCATGATGCTGGAGACCACCGCGGAGCGGCTCTGGTCGGAGAAGGGCGGCCCGCACTACGGCAGCCCCGACAAGGAGCCCGCGGTGCGGCTGCGCGTGCTCGACGACGCCGGCCGCGTCGGCGTCCCGTTCACCACCGGGATCCTCGTCGGGATCGGGGAAAACCGGACCGAACGGGCGGAATCGCTGCACGCGATCCGCACGCGCGCGCGGCAGTACCGCAACATCCAGGAGATCATCGTCCAGAACTTCCGGGCCAAGCCGGACACCGCGATGCGGCAGGCCCCGGACGCGGACATCGAGGACCTCGCCGCGACCGTCGCCGTCGGCAGGCTCCTGATGCCGCCGGGGGTGAGCGTGCAGGCGCCGCCGAACCTCGTCGGCGAAGAGTTCGCGCTGCTGCTGCGCGCCGGGATCGACGACTGGGGCGGCGTCTCGCCGGTGACCCCGGACCACGTGAACCCCGAGCGCCCGTGGCCCGCCGTCGACGCGCTCGCCGAGTGGACCCGGCAGGCGGGTTACGAGCTGCGCGAGCGGCTCGCGGTGTACCCGAAGTACGTTGCCGCGTCGGAAAAGTGGCTCGATGTCCGGCTGCACCCGCACGTCAACGGGCTCGCGACGCCCGACGGCATGGCGGATCAGGACGCGCCGATCGTCGGCAGGCAGTGGCAGGAGCCCGACGGCGGGCTGGAGACCGTCGGCCGCGCGGACCTGAACTCCTCGATCGACACCGACGGCCGCACCTCGGACCGCCGCGGCGACTTCGACAGCGTCTACGGCGACTGGGACATCCTGAAGACGCAGGTGTCCGGCAGTACCGCGCCGGAACGCCTCGACGCGGACGTGCGCGCGGGGCTGGCGCTGGCCGCCGACTACCCCGGCGCGCTGCTCGAACCGATCCACACCGACGCGGCGATGGCGCTGCTGACCGCGGACGGCGAAGCGCTCGAAACGATGGCGCGCCTTGCCGACGAACTGCGCGCGGACGTGGTCGGCGACGACATCACCTACGTCGTCAACCGCAACATCAACTTCTCGAACGTCTGCTACGTCGGGTGCCGGTTCTGCGCCTTCGCCCAGCGCGAGCGGGACGCCGACGCGTTCCGGCTCTCGGTGGACGAGGTCGCCGCGCGCGCCGTCGAAGCGTCGCGGGCGGGCGCGACCGAGGTGTGCATGCAGGGCGGCATCGACCCGAAGCTGCCGGTCAGCTACTACGCCGACATCGTGCGCGCGATCAAGGCCGCGGTACCGGACATGCACGTCCACGCGTTCTCGCCGATGGAGATCGTGTCGGCGGCGTCGAAGGCGGGCGTCAGCGTCGAGGAGTGGCTCACCGAGCTGCGCGACGCCGGGCTCGGCTCGATTCCGGGCACCGCGGCGGAAATCCTCGACGACGACGTGCGCTGGGTGCTGACGAAGGGCAAGCTGCCCGCGCAGACCTGGATCGACGTGGTGTCCACCGCGCACCGGCTCGGCATCCCGTCGTCGAGCACGATGATGTACGGGCACGTCGACCACCCGGAGCACTGGCTCGGCCACCTGCGGGTGCTGGCCAGGATCGCCGACGACACCCGGGGTTTCACCGAGTTCGTCGGCCTGCCGTTCGTGCACCACAACGCGCCGATCTACCTGGCGGGCGTGGCGCGGCCGGGCCCGACCATGCGGGACAACCGCGCGATCCACGCGTTCGCGCGGCTCGCGCTCAACGGCCGCATCGACAACGTGCAGTGCTCGTGGGTGAAGCTCGGTGACGAGGGCACCGCGCAGGTGCTTCGCGGTGGCGCCAACGACATCGGCGGCACGCTGATGGAGGAGACCATCTCGCGGATGGCGGGTTCGGAGCACGGCTCGTCGCGGACCACCGCCGAGCTGGACCACCTCGCCGCGCTCGCGGGCAGGCCGTCTCGCCAGCGCACGACCACCTACGCGCACCAGCGCCTCGCGGTGCTGAGCTGACTTCGAGGGCACCGGGGCGGCTACTCGCCCGCCCCGGTGCCCTGGGAGAATCGCGCCCGTGGCCGAAGAACAAGAGAAGACCGCCACGCGGCTTCGCGTGCTGTCCGGGATCCAGCCCACCGCCGACTCGTTCCACCTCGGCAACTACCTCGGCGCGCTGCGCCAGTGGGTGCGCCTGCAGGACACGCACGAGCCGTTCTACTGCGTCGTCGACCTGCACGCGATCACCGTCGAGCAGGACCCGAAGGTGCTGCGCGAGCGCACCCGCCGCTCGGCGGCCCAGCTCCTCGCGCTCGGCGTCGACCCCGAGCGCAGCGCGCTGTTCGTGCAGAGCCACGTGCCAGAGCACGCGCAGCTGAGCTGGGTGCTGGAGTGCCTCACCGGGTTCGGCGAGGCGAGCCGGATGACGCAGTTCAAGGACAAGGCCAGCAAGCAGGGCACCGACCGCGCCAGCGTCGGGCTGTTCACCTACCCGGTGCTGCAGGCCGCGGACATCCTGCTGTACCAGGCGCACGCGGTCCCGGTCGGTGAGGACCAGCGCCAGCACCTCGAACTTTCGCGCAATCTCGCGCAGCGGTTCAACAACCGGTTCGGCAGGACCTTCGTGGTTCCGGAGCCGCATATCGTCAAGGACACGGCGAAGATCTTCGACCTGCAGGACCCGGCGTCGAAGATGAGCAAGTCGGCGTCCACCGTGAACGGGCTGGTCGAACTGCTCGAAGACCCCAAGCGCTCGGCGAAGAAGGTGCGCTCCGCGGTCACCGACACCGGCCGGGACATCATCTTCGATCCCGAGCACAAGGCGGGCGTGTCGAACCTGCTGACCATCTACTCCGCGCTCACCGGGCGGAGCGTCGACGACCTGGTCACGGCCTACGACGGCAAGGGCTACGGCGACCTGAAGAAGGACGTCGCCGAGGTGCTCGTCGAGTTCGTGACACCGTTCCAGTCCCGCGTCCAGTCCTATCTGGACGATCCGGCCGAGCTGGACAAGGTGCTCGCGCGCGGCGCCGAGCAGGCCCGCGCGGTCGCGTCGAAGACGCTGGCGGCGGCGTACGACAAGGTGGGCTTCCTGCCGCCGCTGCGGTGAATGGGCTGTCCAGGTTTGCCCGGATTCCCTGAAGGGGCCTTCAGGGACCAGGCAAGGGAGCTCGCACCCTGAGCCACCCGCGACGGCGACGCCACCGACGACGTTTAGCCCGCGAACTGCACCCCGCCGCCCCAGTCCCACTCGCCCGCCTATTCCGAACCACGAGAGCCGCGTCCCCGGCAGCGCAAGTTTCGACGCCCGATAAAAACACACCGCTCGCGTTGCGACGGGTACGGACCGTGGTTAACGTCCAGTCGTGGCGAACGACGAGAAAGAGAAGCTGCTTCCGCGCCTGCGCCGGAAGTACCCGTGGCTCGATCACGTGATCAGGGCCAACGAAGCCTTCACCGAGCGCTACGGCAACCACTACGCCGCCGCGATCACCTACTTCAGCGTGCTGTCGGTGATCCCGGTGCTGATGGTCGGGTTCGCCGTGGTCGGCTTCGTCGTCGCCGGTGACCAGTCGGTGATCGCCCAGATCACCGACGGCATCAAGAAATCGGTGCCGCAGGGCCTCAACGACATCGTCAGCCAGGTCGTGACGGCCGCGCTGAACTCGCGTGGCGGCGTCGGCGTGTTCGGGCTGCTGATCGCGCTGTACTCCGGCATCGGCTGGATGAGCAACCTCCGTGACGCGCTGACCGCGCAGTGGGGCCAGGAAAAGCAGCAGCTCCCGCTCGTTTCGACCACGCTGAAGGACCTCGTCGCACTGGTCGGGCTCGGCCTGGCGATGATCGTGTCGTTCGGCCTGACCGCGGTCGGCGGCGGCGTCGGGAAGTTCCTGCTCGACGCGGTCGGGCTCGCCGACCAGGGCTGGGCGGTGTTCCTGCTGCGCGTGGCCACGATCGTCCTCGGCCTGCTCGCGAACACGCTGGTGTTCCTCTGGGTGCTTTCCCGGCTGCCGCGCGAACGCGTGCAGACGCGCAGCGCGGTGAAGGGCGCGATCCTCGCCGCCGTCGGGTTCGTCATCCTGCAGCAGGTGGCCACGACCTACCTCGCGAGCGTCACGAAGTCGCCGAGCTTCGCGGTGTTCGGGCCGGTGCTGGGGCTGTTGGTGTTCGCGAACCTGGTGGCCCGCTTCGTGCTGTTCGTCACCGCGTGGACGGCGACGGCGAAGGAAAACCAGGTGCGCAAGGTGGTTCCGCCGCCACCCGCGGTGATTCGCCCGGAGATCCGGATGCAGCAGGGCCCGGGGTTCGGCGCCGCCGCGGGTGCGTTCGGCGTCGGCGCGCTGCTCGGCTGGTTCGGAAGGCGCCGTCGATAGCCGGTCGACCGCTACGGTGTGGTTCGTGTACCACGTGGAAGCGTCCTCACTGGCGGAGTACTTCGCGTACGACCCGGCGCGCGAGCACGATCTTCGCGCCGTCGACGAAGTCGTCCGCGCGGCGGCACCGGGGCTCGAACGCCACTTCTTCACCGGCACCGGAACCGGCAAGCCGGGCATGTCGATCAAGATGATCGGGTACGGCACCTTCCGGTACCGGGTCAAGGCCAGCCCGGAACCGATCGACTGGCCGGTGGTCGCGCTCGCGTTGCAGAAGAACTACCTCAGCCTGTACGTCGCCGCGGTCGAAGGCGGCGAGTACCTGCTGAACCAGTACGCGGGGCGGCTGGGGAAGGTCGGCGTCGGCCAGAACTGCGCGCGGTTCGAGAAGGCCGCCGATCTGGACACCGGTGTGCTCACCGAACTGGCCCGCCGGATCGAAACCGGGCTGGCGGCGGGCGAGCTGGAACTCCGGTACGGGCGGGTCGGGAAGTGATCGGCCGGGGCGGAAAAGGCCGTCGATAGTAGGTCCCCGCGCTGGCTAAGCTGATCAGTGCGATGACGGGCAAAGTGCGCTACCCGCGCGAAATCTGGGTACTGGTGGGGGCGAGCTTCCTGATCGCCGTCGGCTTCGGGCTGGTCGCGCCCGCGCTGCCGAACTACGCGACCAGCTTCGACGTCGGTATCACCGCGGCCTCGGTGGTGATCAGCGCGTTCGCCGCGATGCGCCTGCTGTTCGCGCCGCTGAGCGGGCGGCTCGTCACCTCGTTCGGGGAGCGCCCGGTCTACCTGTGGGGCATTTCGATCGTCGCGGCGGGCAGCCTCGCCTGCGCCGCCGCCCAGGAGTACTGGCAGCTCCTGCTGTTCCGGTCGCTGTCCGGGATCGGCTCGACGATGTTCACCGTGTCCGCGGTCGGCCTGCTGATCCGGATCTCGCCGCCGGAGCTGCGCGGCCGCGTCAACGGCTTGTGGGGCACCAGTTTCCTGCTCGGCAGCGTGACCGGCCCGGTGCTCGGCGGCGGGCTCGTGGCGCTGTCCCTTCGCGCGCCGTTCCTGTTCTACGGCGGCGCGCTCGTCGCGGTGACCGTGCTGGTGTGGGCGCAGCTGCGGAACTCCACGCTCGCCGCCCGCCCCGCCGACGAGCACGCACCCACCATGACGTTCCGGCAGGCGCTCGGCGAGCCGGCCTACCGGGCCGCGCTCACCTCGAACTTCGCGAGCGGCTGGGTGGTCAACGGCGTGCGGACCTCGCTCGTGCCGCTGTTCGTGGTGGCGGTGCTGCACGAGCCGTCGTCGTTCGCGGCGATCGCACTCGCGGTGTTCGCCGCGGCCAACGCGGTCGTGCTGCCCGCGGCCGGATCGCTGGCGGACCGGTTGGGGCGCAAGCCACTCGCGCTCGGCGGCCTCGCGCTGCTGACCGCGGGCACCGTCGGGGTCGGGGTCACCGGCCAGCTCTGGGTGTTCCTCGTCGCGTCGGCGGTGTCGGGTGTCGGCTCGGGTGCGCTGAACCCGGCGCACAGCGCGGCGGTCGCGGACGTGCTCGGGGTGAAAGCGCGCGGTGGGACGGTGCTGGCGGGTTTCCAGATGGCGTCCGACGTCGGGGGCGTGGTGGGGCCGCTGGCCGCGGGCGCGATCGCGGACGGCGGGTCGTACGCGTGGGCGTTCGCGCTGAGCGCGGGCGTGGTCGCCGTCGCGCTCGGCCTGTGGATCCGGGCGAAAGAAACCCTGCCCGCGCGGGTTGTCACCGTCCCGGCATGACATTCGTCGTGCCCCGATGACGACGAATCATCCGGGAGCGCGGGGCCGTCGTGAGAGAACCTCGATGTAGCCAAGAAATCGAGGAGACGAGATGACCACCGTGACCGCTCCCGCCCCCGCCGCCCGGTCGCCGCGCGAGGCGCTGCGCCCGCTGCTGATCGACATCGGCGCGCCGCTGGCCCTCTACTACGGGCTGCACTCCGGGTTCGGCGTCTCCGACGTGTGGGCGCTCGGTGCCGGCGCGGTCGTCGTCGCGGCCAGGACCCTCTACAGCCTGGCGCGCTACCGCCGTTTCGAGCTGATCGCGACGCTCGTGCTGGTCACCAGCATCGCCGGGATCGCGCTGTCGTTCTTCTCCGGCGACGCGCACTTCATGATCGCCAAGGACGCGTTCGGCAGCGGGGTGGTCGGCATCGGCATCCTGTTCGCCTCGCTCGGCGGGAAGCCGGTGATGTCCGAGGCCATGCGGCCGTTCATGGCCAAGACCGAGGCCGCGCGCGCGACGTGGCTGCGGCTCTCCGCCACCGACGCCGCGTTCCACCGCACCGAAATGCGCATCACGCGGATGTGGGGTGTGGCGCTGTTCGCCGAATGCCTGGTGCGGGTCGCGCTCGCCTTCACGCTGCCGGTGCCGACGATGGTGTGGCTCTCGACGGTGATGATGATCGGCACGATGGCCGGGGCCGTGGTGCTGAGCGGGGCGCTGGCGCAGCCGCTGGAGGCGGCCGTCGAGCGCGAGGTCAGTCCTGCGGCGCGCTGAGCTGCTTGCGCCGGTGGCCCACGATGAAGCCCACCACGATGAGCACCGCGACGACGAGGGTCAGCACCCAGCCGGTCACGCCGAACGGGTCGTCCTTCGCCGCCGCGGCGTTCGTCGATCCGTTGGCCGATCCGGCGGGCTGCCCGGTGTCCGGGTCGATGGCCTGCGCCGGGCCGGTCAGCTGGCCGACCGGCCGCGCGTCCGCCTTCAGCAGCCCGAACCCGTAGTCGAGCAGCAGCGCGGCCTGGTCGACGACCTTGGCCGGGCGCTGCTCGGCCCGCATCATCACCACGGCGAGGCGCTTTCCGCCCTGCGCGGCGCCGCCGACGTAGGTGTGGCGGGCGTCGTCGGTGAACCCGGTCTTCCCGCCGAGGAAGCCGATGTAGTGGCCGAGGAGCTTGTTGTCGTTGTAGATCGGGAACGGGGGCTTGCCGCCCGCGCCGGGGAACTGGAACTCCTTGGTGCCCACCGCCTTGGCGAACTCGGGGTGCTGCATCGCCTGGTTGAAGATCACGCTCAGGTCGAAGGCCGAAGTGGACATCCCCGGACCGTCCAAACCGGACGGGGTGGCGGCGTGCGTGTCCGTCGCGCCGATCGACGCGGCGAGCGCGTTCATCTTCCTGGTGGCCGCGTCGACCCCGCCGAGCGCGGTGGCGAAGGTGTGCGCGACGTCGTTGCCGGAGTGCATCAGGAGCCCGTGGAGGAGCTGGTCGACGGTGTACGGCGCGCCCGCGGTGATGCCGACGCAGGTGCACTCCTGGCTGGCGTCCTCCTTGGTCGGCGCGATCACCTGCTCCGGCTTCATCTCGCTGACCACCACGAGCGCGAGCAGCGTCTTGATCAGCGACGCGGGCCGTTCGCGGGCGTGCGGGTCCTTCGCCGCGACCACCGCGCCGGTGTCGAGGTCCTGCACCAGCCAGGACGCGGCGGTGGTCTCCGGCGGGTTCAGCGCGCCGTCGGGGGTGACGATCCCGCAGTCGGCCATGCGCGGCCCGCCCGCTGGCTGCTCCGGCACCGGCAGCGGGCGCGGGGCGGCCTGGCCGGGCGCCGGCTTCTCGGAGGTGTCGACCGGGGGCGGCGGTGTCTCCCTGTTCGCGCACGCGGCCGGCGGCGCGGGCACCTTCGGCGTCGGCTTCGAGGCCGCGGCCGGTCCCGTGGTCAAGGCGAGCAAACCGGACAACAGGGCCAGAACGAGAACCGGGAGCGACCGGCGGGAAGCGCTGTGCACCCGAGCAGGCTAACTGAAGCACGCGCGCGATAATCGAGGCATGTCGCGACGCACCTCTCTCTTTCTGCTGGCCTTCGGGGTCTGGTCCTGGATCATCTGGATCACCTTCGCCAAGAACCTGTGGGAAAGCGACCGCGCCTGGGCCGCCGACGGCTCGCCAACCGCGTACTTCACCGTGCACGCCGTGCTGACCGTCGTCTCCTTCGTGCTGGGCACCGTCATCGGCGTGCTCGGCCTGCGGGGCCTGCGCGGTTCGCGGGCTAACCGTCGCGAAGAGGTCCCAGCCGGGGACTAGGCCCGGTAGCGCGTTTCGAGCATCACGCAGCCGGTTTCCGTGCGGTACGGGCCGTGCCGCATGCCCGGCCGCCGCATCGCGAACTCGCCCGCGCGGAACGTGCGGCCCAGCGTCAGGTCGTGCAGCTCGCCGTCGAGGAGGTACACCTCTTCGACGTAGTCGTGCGTGATCACTCCATCGAATGAAGTGTCGAGACCCGGTGCCCACCGGGCGAGTCGCGTCAGGATCGCCGGGTCATCGGGGTCGCTGCTGAGGATCCGCTCGGTCACGCCGTCCTGCGCGGTCGCCCGCCACGGCCCGGCGTCCGCGGCGAAGAACTCGTACTCGGCTTTCACGGTTTCACTGTATACAACACGTATGCGGCTGGGTTGGTCCTTTTGCCGGGCGCGCGGGCGCGAAGGAGCGGTTACCGTCCGAACTTCGCGAACGAACTGGGGCTGGGGAATGTTTCGGAAAACTGTCGTGCCGCTTGCCGTGCTCACCGCCGTCGCGGGTATGGCCGTCGCGCCGGCGACCGCCGCGGCAGCCGCGCCGACCTGCGGTACGGGTCCGTCCTATCCGTACATCGTGCTCTACGCGCCGCACACGCCACCGGCGCTCGTCGACGCCGAGCTGGCCGCGAAATGCGGCTCGCGCACCGGCTACTACCCGGAGATCGGGGTCGCGGTCGCCGCCTCGGCCGATCCCGGCTTCGCGGGGAAGATCGGCGTCCACCGCGCCTACTCGGGCAAGAAGGAGATCACGGACGCGGGCGGTCCCGACCCGGCCGTCGCGCGGGCGGGCGTCACCGCGCAGCAGTGGGACATGCGCGCGATCAAGGCACCCGAGGCGAACCGGATCTACCAGGGCAGTGCCGCGGTGACCGTCGGCGTGCTCGACTCCGGCGTCGACGCGACGCATCCCGCGCTGAAGAACGCGGTCGACCCGGACGCGTCCGCGGGCTGCGGCACCGGCGTCCCGGACCCGTCGGCGTGGGGTCCCGTCGGCGACGTCTTCCACGGCACGCACGTCGCGGGCACGATCGCGGCGAAGGACCCGGCGAACGGGTTCACCGGCATCGCGCCCGGTGTGCGGATCGCGTCGGTGCGGCTTTCGGACAGCCCGCAGGGCTGGGTCTACCCGGAGGCGGCGGTGTGCGGGCTCGTCTGGGCGGCGGACCACCACTTCCCGGTCGTGAACGCGAGCTGGTCGGTGGACCCCGGGCTGTTCTACTGCGCGGATCAGCCTGGCGAGGCCGCCGTGTTCGAGGCCGTGCGCCGCGCGGCGGCCTACGCGCGGCGCAACGGCGTGCTGGTCGTCGCGGCCGCGGGCAACAACGGCTTCGACCTGACCAAGCAGACCGAGGACCCGATCCCGGTGCCGCAGTACCCGGTGACCCCGGCGTGCAAGTCGTTGCCGCAGGGGCTGCCCGGCGTGGTGACGGTCTCGTCCGTCGGCTACTCCGGGACGAAGGCGGCGACGAGCAACTACGGCGCGGGCGCCGTCCGGCTGACCGCGCCGGGTGGCGCGAACGGCGACTCGCCGCCGGACGGCCAAGGCGTCGACTGTCCACTTTCGACAGCCCTGGACGGCGGGTACCGGGCGATCTGCGGCACGTCCATGGCGGCGCCGCACGTCGCCGGTGTCGCCGCGCTGCTGGCGAGCCGCCACCCGCACGCCTCACCCGCGCGGCTCGCGGCACTGCTCGAAGCGCAGGCGGATCCGGTGCCGTGTCCCGCGGGCACCGACTGCACCGGCACCGATCGCGACAACTCGTACTACGGCCGCGGCCGGGTCAACGCGCTGCGCGCTGTCCGGTAGCCCACCGCAGGATCGTGCTGGTGCGGTGCACCGGAAGGCGGTGCTGACAACCGTGAGGCGGGTGGCGGAGGCTTGCCCCGAGGTCCCTGAAGGTCACAGCGGTGATGCACGGGGGTTGATTCTGGTGAGGTGGCGGAAGGGTGGAGCCTCCGGGGGAGTTCCCCGGGGCCGGTCCCTGAAGGGCGCCTTCGCGGCGTCAGATTCCCCGAAGGCCACTTTCAGGGACTGCGCAGCGGACCTCACCTTGGCCCCGATTCCCGTCCGCGCTCGGCCATCGTGGACATGGCGAACGTGTCCAGCCGGCGAGCAGGGCGCGCTACGTCCTCCCTCAACGGTCTGCGCCGCCCGTCGGTTCGTCGACGAACTGATGGTAGCGACGTGGGTACTTTCGTCAGGGGTGAACAGGGGAAGGGGGAAGGAAGGGGCGCCGCCACAGCAGGATGGTGCTCAGGGTGAAGGTCAGCAGGTGGCCGATGCTGAGCGCGGCGCCCTGGAATACGGTGCCCGCGAGGAGAGCCGCGACGGCGAAGCCGATGAGCAGGCCGATTCCCGGTGACGCGGGCACTGCCCAGCGGGGGTACGCGGTGCGCCCGCGGACGATCAGCACCACGATCCACAGCGACGCGAGCCCGACGAGGATGCCGTAAACCCAGTAGGCGACGGAGATCGCCGCGCTGAAGTCGTCGGCCATGGCGAGCAGGCGGTCGACGCCCGCGCGGTCGTCGCCGAGTGATTCGGCGGCGCGGTAGGCCTCGCCCCAGTAGTAGAACGAGCCGTGGATGAACGGCGCGATCGCCCAGCTCGCGGCCAGCGCGACGGCGGGCGGCACGGCGAGCGCGCGGCCGGCGGGGCGGATCCCGCGGTAGAGGTGCCAGACGGCGGCCAGGTACAGCGGCGCGGTCAGCACCCCGGCGAGCGCGCCCCACATGAGCTGATCCGTCGACGGTGCGAGCAGCGAGCCGACGGTGTCCGCGAGCCCGGGGTTGCCCCGCAGCAGCGGATGCGCGGCGCGGTCGGTCGAGCCGCCGAGCAGGAGCGCGTCCCCGAGTATCCAGAACAGGGACGCGACGACACCGGCGATTCCGGTTAGACGCACGAAAACGGCCATGAAGTTAGGTTAGCCTAACTTCATGGCCGTCGGAAGGAAGACGAGCGATCAGACGCGCTTGAACAGCAGCGCGCGCTTCACTTCCTGGATCGCCTTCGTCACCTGGATGCCGCGCGGGCAGGCGTCGGTGCAGTTGAAGGTGGTGCGGCAGCGCCACACGCCCTCGGCGTCGTTGAGGATGTCCAGCCGCTCCTCGGCGCCTTCGTCACGCGAGTCGAAGATGAACCGGTGCGCGTTGACGATCGCGGCCGGGCCGAAGTACGAGCCGTCGTTCCAGTACACCGGGCACGAGGTGGTGCAGCACGCGCACAGGATGCACTTCGTGGTGTCGTCGAACCGCTCGCGGTCCGCCGCCGACTGGATCCGCTCGCGCGTCGGCTCGTTGCCGTAGGCGATGAGGTACGGCTTCACCGCGCGGTACGCCTCGAAGAACGGCTCCATGTCGACGTAGAGGTCCTTCAGCACCGGCAGGCCCTTGATCGGCGCGATGGTGATGGTGGTCTGCTTGCCGTCTTTGGCGAACAGGTCCTTCATCAGCACCTTGCAGGCGAGCCGGTTGATGCCGTTGATCTGCATCGCGTCCGAGCCGCACACGCCGTGCGCGCACGAGCGGCGGAACGAGAACGTGCCGTCGAGGTAGTCCTTGACGTAGAAGAGCAGGTTCAGCAACCGGTCGGTGCGCTGCGCGGGGACGTCGTAGGACTCCCAGTGCGCCTCTTCGTCGACTTCCGGGTTGAACCGGAGGATCTTCAGCGTGACGGTGACCGGCTTGTGCTCGTCCGAAGTGGACTCCGTCGCGGTCTCGGTGGTTGCCGTGCTCATCAGTACTTCCGCTCCATCGGTTCGTAGCGGGTGAACGTCACCGGCTTGTAGTCGAGGCGGATCTCGGACCGCAGGCCCTCGCCCTCCTTGTAGGCCATGGTGTGCCGCATGAAGTTCGTGTCGTCGCGGTTCGGGTAGTCCTCGCGCGCGTGCCCGCCGCGGGATTCCTTGCGCGCCAGCGCGCCGACGACGAGAACCTCGGCCAGTTCCAGCAGGAAGCCGAGCTCGGCGGCTTCGAGCAGGTCGGTGTTGTACCGCTTTCCCTTGTCCGCCACGGTGATCCGCTGGTAGCGGTCCTTCAGCGCCTGCACGTCGGTGAGCGCCTGCTTGAGCGTCTCCTCGGTGCGGTACACCGACGCGTGCGAGTCCATTGTGGCCTGCAGCTCGGTGCGGATGTCGGCGACGCGTTCGTTTCCGTGCTCCGACAAAAGAAGCGCGAGCTGCTCCTCGACGACCGTCGTCGGGTTCTCCGGCATCTCGACGAATTCGTGGCCCAGCGCGTACTCCGCGGCGGCGATCCCGGCACGGCGGCCGAACACGTTGATGTCGAGCAGCGAGTTGGTGCCCAGCCGGTTCGAACCGTGCACCGACACGCAGGCGACCTCGCCCGCGGCGTACAGCCCGGGGATCACGTTCTCGTTGTCCCGCAACGCTTCGCCGTGGATGTTGGTCGGGATTCCGCCCATCACGTAGTGGCAGGTCGGGAACACCGGCACCGGCTCGGTCACCGGGTCGACGCCGAGGTAGGTGCGCGAGAACTCCATGATGTCCGGGAGCTTCGCGTTCAGCGTCTCCTCGGGGATGTGCGTGACGTCGAGGACGACGTAGTCCTTGTTCGGCCCGCATCCGCGGCCCTGCAGCACTTCCTGCACCATCGACCTGGCGACGATGTCGCGCGGCGCGAGGTCCTTGATGGTCGGCGCGTAGCGCTCCATGAACCGCTCGCCGTCGGCGTTGCGCAGGATCCCGCCCTCGCCGCGGACGGCCTCGGAGATCAGGATCCCGAGCCCGGCGAGGCCGGTCGGGTGGAACTGGAAGAACTCCATGTCCTCCAGCGGCAGGCCCTTGCGGAAGATGATGCCGAGGCCGTCACCGGTGAGGGTGTGCGCGTTCGAGGTGGTCTTGAAGATCTTGCCTGCGCCGCCGGAGGCGAACACGATGGCCTTGGCGTGGAACACGTGCAGTTCACCGGTGGCCAGCTCGTAGGCGACCACGCCGGTGGCGACCGGGTTGCCGTTCTCGTCCGGCGTCAGGTTCACGTCGAGCACGTAGAACTCGTTGAAGAACTCGGTGCCGTGCTTGACGCAGTTCTGGTACAGCGTCTGCAGGATCATGTGGCCGGTGCGGTCCGCGGCGTAGCAGGCGCGGCGCACCGCGGCCTTGCCGTGGTCGCGGGTGTGCCCGCCGAACCGGCGCTGGTCGATCTTGCCCTCCGGTGTCCGGTTGAAGGGCAGCCCCATCTTCTCCAGGTCGAGTACCGCGTCGATCGCTTCCTTCGCCATGATCTCGGCGGCGTCCTGGTCGACCAGGTAGTCACCGCCCTTGATCGTGTCGAAGGTGTGCCACTCCCAGTTGTCCTCTTCGACGTTCGCGAGCGCGGCGCACATGCCGCCCTGCGCGGCGCCCGTGTGCGAGCGCGTCGGGTACAGCTTGGTGAGCACCGCGGTGCGGGCGCGCTGGCCCGACTCGATCGCGGCGCGCATGCCGGCGCCACCGGCACCGACGATCACCACGTCGTACTTGTGGAACTGCATTGCTAGGTCTCCCGCAGCGTGGGTGGTGGGATGTCAGTCGGCAGGCATGCCGGGGTCGAAGGTGAAGATCACCATCGTGCCGACGGCCAGGATGAGCGCCATCGAGACGTAGAGCAGGATCTTCAGCCAGAACCGCGTGCTGTCCTTGCGGGCGTAGTCGTCGATGATCGTGCGGACGCCGTTGCCGCCGTGGAGCTGCGCGAGCCAGAGCATCGACAGGTCCCAGAACTGCCAGAACGGCGACGCCCAGCGGCCTGCGACGAAGCCCCAGTTGATGCGGTGCACACCGCCGTCGAGGATGTTCATGATCAGCAGGTGGCCGAGCACGAGGATGACCAGCGCCATCCCCGACAGGCGCATGAACAGCCAGCTGTAGAGCTCGAAGTTGCTGCGCCGCGCCGCGGGGCGGCGGGGGGAGCGGGGCTTGTCGAGCGCGAGAGCCCCGGAAGCCTCGGATGTCATGGTCAGTTACCCCCGAACAGCACGCTTGCGGTGCGCCACAGCATGGCGATCGCACCCGGAATCATGACGACGACCCAGAGCACCACGATCGTCCACAGCATCGGCTTCTGGTACTTCGGGCCCTTGGACCAGAAGTCCACGAGCATCACCCTGATGCCGTTGAGCGCGTGGAAGAGGACCGCGCCGACCAGTCCGACCTCGATGAGGTTGACGATCGGGGTCTTGTAGGTCTCGATGACCTCGTTGTAGGTGTTGGGCGAGACCCTGACCAGTGCGGTGTCGAGGACGTGCACGAACAGGAAGAAGAACGTGAGCACGCCGGTGATGCGGTGCAGTACCCAGGACCACATGCCGGGGTCGCCCCGGTAGAAGGTCCCGGCCCTGCGCGAGGCACCCCGATCGCCGCCCGCCGCGGTGGTCTCGGCGGTGCTAGCCGTGGTGGACATCGGTGTACGGCCTCCAACGTCATGGCTGGAACGTGTGCCCGGGTGACCGAATGCCCCGTACCCCACCGCGCGTATGTCCACTCGGGACATACCCGGCGACGGTGCCGAGATCAGGGTCATCGAGCGTGGATAAAGGGATGCTAGACCCGACCCGCTGACCGGGCTCAACGTCGGGCACCTTGGTGTGATCAGCGAGACACGCGCCCGTGCGCAGGGTGAACACCGGTGCGTCGGACGCGCACAGTGTCACACCTGGTCATCAGATCTCTGAGCAGTCTCGTGACCGCATGACGTGGTCGTCGCTGGATCGTCATGTGGCCAAATGGCTGATCTGATTGGGTGGTTCCTGACGAGCGTGGTGGCGCATCCTATCTCCACTGCCGGAGTAGACATCCGATCAATAGTGGGTTCTGTCCGTCGCCGCCGGAGTCCGTCCGCCGCACCGGCGCGGAGAGGACAGCAGGGGACGGAAGACATCCACGGCCGGGGCCGCCGGGCCGCCGTGGTGGGGAGCGGCGGGGAATCGGCTTGGTGACGGCCGCCACTCCCGCTCCCCGATGTGGTGAAGAAGACTTCTCGCCCGATCGTGTTCTCGATCTGCGAATGGGGCCGGGACAAACCGCGGGAATGGGCGGCGAACGGGGCGCCGTTGGTGAGCGAAGGTGCTGTCCAAAGCGGACGGGCGGCGGGTCCCGCCGAGTCGGTCGACCGTCCGAAGTCGACAGTCCGGTGGCCGGGCCGCCCCGGAATTCACCTGCTCCTGAAGCTCCATCCGGATTCGGCGGACGTGCCATGGCCGGGGTCATCGGGCTCGCCGCCGCAAGCCGACGTGGCGCTTTCCCCGGAGGGCGGGCTCACCCGGTCCGTCCGGCGGGGCGGCACGATGGTGCTCGAACCGTCCGCGCTGGGTGCCGTGACCGCCCACGGCGACTTCACCGCCCACCTGCGGTTAGCGGGCATAACGTCGCGGCGGGTGCGGGAGTCGTACGAGACCGCGACGGGCAGGCGCAGGCACCACGAGGTGGACGCCGCCGAGACGGCGCTGCACCTGCGCGGCGCGGGCGGCAGCCCGATGGACGTCGTCGTGCGGGGGCGTCGCCTACCGGTACGTCCGCACCGGGCCGAGCCTCTGCCAAGCCCCGGCGGGCGCGACCCCCTGCGGCTGAGGGGGCCTCTTTTACTGCCTCGAAGGATGCCGTGATGTGTGCGGGGCGATTCCGGTGAGGCGGGGTGGCCGGGTCGCGGGTCCCGTCGGGGCTTGCTCGCGTGCTCCCTGAAGGGCGCCTTCGGGGAATCTGAGGCCGCGATCTCGCCCCTCGCGGCGCGGGGCGGGGCGGGGCTGATGTCCTGCAAGGTGCCTTCACGGCGTCGAGGTCCCCGAAGGTCACAGTGATGATGCGCGGTGATGATGCGCGCGTCGATTCCGGCGGGTTGAGTGACGGATGCGCGGAGCCGCCCGGGGGAGCCGCCGGGGCCTTGGTCCCTGAAGGGCGCCTTCGGGGAATCTGACGCCGCGATCTCGCCCCTCGCGGCGGGCGGCATGGTGCTGGTGAGGCCCTGAAGGACGCCTTCGCGGCGTCAGATTCCCTCAAGGGCACCTTCAGGGCATGAGCGCGGGAAAGGAGCGGCCCACGAAGGCCGCATCCGCGACATTCACGGCTATGAAGGCCCCTCTCGGGGCATGTGCGCGAGAAGGGGCGCGAGCCGTGAAACCCAGGGCGCACAAGGTGCCCTTCAGGGCTTCTGACGTCGCGTTCCCGGCGGTCCCAGCACAGTGCACGGCGCCGCTGATGCCCCGAAGGGCACCTTCACGGCACCGGATTCCCCGAGGGCCACCTTCGGGGACTGCGCAGCGGACCTCACCTCGGCCTCCACGGGAGCATCCTTCAGGGCATCCGGAGTACCGGTAATGGAGTGCGCGCGAGTAGGGATGAGCTGGGGAAAGAAAGGCCCGATCTGGTGAAAATGCCGGAATCGAGCCGGTCCTCTTGGTCACCGAACGTGGTTTTGCGCACGCTGGGTATCCAGTCGACTCCGGTCGCGCACTATGAGCAAACATTTAGGTTACGTGCGGTGCCTTGTGTATGGCGGTTTCGTTGCGGACGGGTACGGTTCGCCAGTCGAGTCCGGCACTGGGGCCGGACCGATCCGATTCGTCCGCTGCGACAGCGGGGAGGGAGAGGCACCTTGCATCGCACGCGTGGAACAGCGCTGGCCGCGGTTGTCATGGCGGGGGCGCTGGCACTGGCCGGTTGCGCGAAGGACTCCAAGAGCGGCAGCGGCGACAACAACAACGCCTCCGGCGGCCAGCAGGGCAGCTGCGTCACGGCCCAGCCCCCGGCGGCGGCGCCCGCCGCCGCGTCCAGCTCGTCCAGCGCGGGCGCCAAGGTCGACGGCAGCGCGCTGAAGGTCGGGCTCGCGTTCGATGTCGGCGGCCGCGGCGACGCCTCGTTCAACGACGCCGCCGCCGCGGGTGCCGACAAGGCCAAGCAGGACATGGGCGTCAAGGACGTCAGCGAGAGCACGGCGACCGCGAGCGAGTCCGAGGACGCCAAGCAGCAGCGCCTGAACCAGATGGCGAGCCAGGGCTTCAACCCGATCGTCGCGGTCGGGTTCGCCTACGCCAAGTCCGTGCAGGCCGTGGCGCCGAAGTTCCCGAACACGAAGTTCGCGATCATCGACGACGACTCGGTCAAGGCGCCGAACGTGACCCCGCTGGTGTTCGCCGAGGAGCAGGGCTCCTTCCTCGCCGGTGTCGCGGCGGTCTACAAGAGCAAGTCGTGCCACGTCGGGTTCGTCGGCGGCGTCAACACCCCGCTGATCCAGAAGTTCGAGGCCGGGTACCTCGCCGGTGCGAAGGCCGCGTCGACCAAGGTCCAGATCGACCACGACTACCTCACCCCGGCGGGCGACATCTCCGGCTTCAACGCGCCGGAGAAGGGCAACGTCAAGGCCAAGTCCCAGATCGACAAGGGCGCCGACGTGATCTACCACGCGGCGGGCGCCTCCGGTAAGGGCGTGTTCGAGGCGGCCAAGGCGGGCAACGCGATGGCCATCGGCGTCGACTCCGACCAGTACAACCAGAAGACGGTCGAGACGGTCAAGGACGTCATCATGACCTCGATGATCAAGCGCGTCGACGTGGCGGTGTTCGACTACATCCAGGCCGTCGCGAAGAACGACCTGACGACGCTGCCGAAGCGCTTCGACCTGAAGGTCGACGGGGTCGGCTACTCGACGTCGGGCGGCAAGGTCGACGACATCAAGGACAAGCTCGACGCGTACAAGGCCGCGATCGTGGCGGGACAGATCCAGGTCCCGGACAAGCCGTAGTAACCAGTTCCGCAATTCTGCTCACGGCGTGGGGCTCGGGAGGGCGACACCTTCCCGGGCCCCATCGCGTGATTTTGGAGATCTCACTGCGATGAGCAATCCCGAGCGCGGTGCACCGGTCGTAGAACTGTCCGGGATCACCAAGCGATTTCCCGGCGTGGTGGCCAATTCCGACGTCAACCTCACCGTGCGCGCAGGCGAAGTGCACGCGGTCTGCGGGGAGAACGGCGCGGGCAAGTCCACGCTGATGAAGATCCTCTACGGCATGCAGCAGCCCGACGAGGGCAGCATCGCCGTCAACGGCGAGACGGTGCGCCTGCGCAACCCGCAGGACGCGATCAGGGCCGGGATCGGCATGGTGCACCAGCACTTCATGCTGGCCGACAACCTGACCGTGCAGGAGAACGTGCTGCTCGGCGCGGAGCGTCTGCACGGCATCGGCCGCAAGGCGCGCGAACGCCTCGCCGAGCTGGCGAAGCAGACCGGGCTCCGTGCTCGCCCCGACGTCCTGCTGGAGCGCCTCGGCGTCGCCGACCGCCAGCGCGTCGAGATCATCAAGGTGCTCTACCGGGGCGCCCGGATCGTGATCCTCGACGAGCCGACCGCGGTACTGGTGCCGCAGGAGGTCGACGCGCTGTTCGAGACCGTGCGGTCGATGCAGGAAGAGGGCTTCACCTTCATCTTCATCTCGCACAAGCTCGACGAGGTGCGCGCGATCGCCGACACCGTGACGGTGATCCGGCGCGGCACCACGGTGGGCACCGCGGACCCGAAGACGATCAGCTCGCACGAACTGGCCGAGATGATGGTGGGCAGTGAGCTGCCCAGCCCGGAAACCCGCGAATCGACGGTGACCACGCGCGACGTCCTGCGCGTCGTGGAGCTGCGGCTCGACGCCGAAGGCAGCGATCGCGCCGTGCTCGACCACATCTCCTTCGAGGTGCGGGCGGGCGAGGTGCTCGGCATCGCAGGCGTCGAAGGCAACGGGCAGACCGAACTGGTCGAGACCATCATGGGCATGCGGAAGGCGGCTGGCGGGCACCTCGAACTCGTCGACGCCGACGGCGCCGCGCGCGATCTGACCAAGCTGGGCACGCTCGCGCGCCGCGAGGCCGGGATCGGCTACGTGCCGGAAGACCGCACGCGCCATGGCCTTCTGCTCACGCAGCCACTGTGGACGAACCGGATACTCGGGTACCAGACCCGGCGCCCGGTCGCGAAAGGACAGTTGCTCGACATCGCGGGCGCCCGCAAGGACACCGAGCGGATCGTCGCCGACTACGACGTGCGGACGCCGGGCATCGACGTGCCCGCGGCGGCGCTGTCCGGCGGGAACCAGCAGAAACTGGTGGTGGGGCGGGAACTCTCCGGTGATCCGGTGCTGCTCATCGCCTCGCACCCGACGCGCGGTGTCGACGTCGGCGCGCAGGCGCTGATCTGGGAGCAGATCCGCCGGGCGCGCGCGGCGGGACTGGCGGTGCTGCTGATTTCCGCGGACCTCGACGAGCTGATCGGGCTGTCCGACACGATCAGGGTGATGCTGCGGGGCAGGCTGGTCAGCGAGGCCGATCCCGCGACCGTCACCCCGCAGGAACTGGGGTCCGCGATGACCGGGGCGGAGGAAGGCGCATGACGGGCTGGCGTACGAAGATCCTGCCGCCGCTGCTGGCGATCATCTTCTCGCTCATCATCTCGGCGATCGCGCTGGTGATCTCCGGCTCCGATCCGTTCGAGGCCTACGGCACGATGGTCAAGCAGCTCTTCGTGGGCAGCACGGCCGTCGACACGGTGAACCTGGCGTCGGTGTACTACCTGTCCGGGCTCGCGGTCGCCATCGGCTTCCAGATGAACCTGTTCAACATCGGGGTCGAGGGCCAGTACCGGTTCGCCGCGGTGATCGCCGCGATCGTCGGCGGCGCGCTGCAACTGCCGCCGGTCATCCACACCGTGGTGATCATCCTGGTCGCCGCGATCGCGGGCGCCGCCTACGCCGCGATCCCCGCCGTGCTGAAGGTGACGCGCGGGGTCAGCGAGGTCATTTCGACGATCATGCTGAACTCGATCGTCGGCGGCATCGTGGCGTTCCTGATCAACCCCAAGCAGTTCGGCGTGCAGACCGGCAACGACGTGAGCACCAAGCCGATCCCCGAATCCGGGCACGTGCCCGGTGTTCCGCTCGGCGCGGGCACGCTGTTCGGCTTCGTGCTCATCGCCGCGCTGATCGGGTTCGCCTACTGGTTCATGCTCACCAGGACCCGGTTCGGGTTCGAGCTGAAGGCGAGCGGCGAGTCGGGCACGGCCGCCGCGGCCGGTGGCGTCAACGCGCAGAAGATGACGCTGATCGCGATGCTGCTCTCCGGCGCGGTCGCGGGCATGGTCGCGCTGCCCGAGCTGCTCGGCCGCGACTACAGCTACGGCATCACCTCGACCCAGATGTACGGGTTCACCGGGATCGCGGTCGCGCTGCTCGGCCGCAACCACCCGGCGGGGATCGGGCTCGGTGCGCTGCTGTGGGCGTTCCTCGACAAGTCCGCGGTCTCGCTGGAGCAGATCCAGGTGCCGAAGGAGATCGCGACGATCATGCAGGGAGCGATCGTGCTGTCGGTCGTCGTGGCCTACGAGATCGTGAAGCGCGCCGACCTCGCCGCCGAACAGCGGCGCGTCGGCAAAGCGCTCGCGGGGAACGGCAAGCGCAAGCCTGCCGACGTGAGCGAAGGGGGTGCGGTGTGAGCGCCGACGACGTGTTTTTCCCCGCGGAGGAGTCATGAGCACTGCGTCTGATCTGACCGACCAGAACCCGTCTTCGGCTCCCGTCACGGTTTCCGCGACGCCGCCGAAGCGCGGCCTTCCCGGCTGGCTGCGCGGCGTGATCTGGGCCGTGGTGGCGATCGGCGTGCTGGCCACGGCCTCGTACCTGACCGGGGTCAACACGCTCACTTCGACGAACACCGCGCAGACCGCGCTGCGGCTCGCGCTGCCGATCCTGTTCTGCGCGCTCGGCGGGCTGTGGGCCGAACGCGCCGGCGTGATCAACATCGGGCTCGAGGGCATGATGATCCTCGGGACCTGGGGCGCCGCTTGGGGTTCGTTCTACGGCGGCGTGTGGGCCGGGCTGCTCGCCGCGATCGCGTTCGGCGCGCTCGGCGGGCTCCTGCACGCGATCGCGACGGTCACCTTCAACGTCAACCACATCGTCTCCGGTGTGGCGATCAACCTGCTCGGCCTCGGGGTCACGAAGTTCTTGGCCAGCCTCATCTTCACGCCCATCTCGGGTAATCCGAAGCAGTCACCGCCGGTGCCGAAGTTCGACACCTACTCGGCGACCTTCCTCTCGGACTGGTTGGGGGACCTGGAAAAGCAGCAGCGCGTCGGGATTTCGGACGCGGCAGGCATCATCCGCGGCCTGATCACCGAGGTGTCGCCGCTGGCGATGATCGCGCTGCTGCTGGTGCCGCTGAGCTACCTGGTGCTGTGGCGGACCCGGTTCGGCCTGCGCCTGCGCTCGTGCGGCGAGAACCCGGTGGCGGCCGAATCGCTCGGCGTCAACGTGTACGCGCACAAGTACGTCGCGGTGCTGATCTCCGGCGGGCTCGCCGGGATGGGCGGCGCGTCGCTGGTGCTCCTCGCGAACGGCGCGGACTACCTGGAGAACCAGACCTCGGGCCGCGGGTACATCGGCCTCGCCGCGATGATCTTCGGCAACTGGCGGCCGGGCGGGCTGCTCGGTGGCGCCGCGTTGTTCGGCTACGCCGACGGTTTGCAGCTTTCCGGTGGTGGCACGGCGGTGCTCGCGCTGCTCTACGGCGCGGTGATCCTGCTGGGCGTGATCGTGATCGTGCAGCTGGTCCGGCGCCGCTGGTTCGCCGCGGGTGCCGGGGTCGTCGGTGCCGCGGTGCTGTACTGGATCTACTGGGCCAACGACGACCTGCCGAGCGACCTGATCCCGTACACCGCGCACTTCGTGACGCTGATCGTGCTCGCGGTCGCGTCGCAGCGGCTGCGCGCGCCGAAGGCCGACGGCGCACGGTACCGGCGAGGTGAAGGTGACTAGCGCGATCGACTGGGACGCGCTGCGCGCGGCGGCGGTCGGCGCGGCTCGCAGCGCCTATGCGCCCTACTCGGGCCTGCACGTGGGTGTCGCGGCCATTGTGGACGATGGCAGGGTCGTGCTCGGCTGCAACGTGGAGAACGCGTCGTACGGGCTCGGGCTCTGCGCGGAATGCACGATGGCGGGCCAGCTCCGGCTCTCCGGCGGCGGTCGGCTGGTCGCGGTCGCCTGCCGTAGCGGCGAGGGCGAGCTGCTGATGCCGTGTGGCCGGTGCCGCCAGATCCTGTTCGAACTCGGCGGCGGACCGTGCCTTGTGGACACTCCACAAGGGATTCTGCCGATGACCGACGTGCTGCCGGACGCCTTCGGCCCAGCCGACCTGCCGGAGGCCCCGCGGTGAACGAGCACAGGACCGAGCCGTTCGCCGCGGTGGACGTGATCAGGGCCAAGCGGGACGGCGGAACGCTGACCGACGAGCAGATCGACTGGGTGATCGGCGCCTACACCCGCGGCGCCGTTGCCGAGGAGCAGATGTCGGCGCTGGCGATGGCGATCTTCCTGCGCGGGATGACCGCCGTGGAAACCGCGCGCTGGACCGGCGCGATGATCGACTCCGGCGAGCGCCTTGCGCTGAAGGTGTCGAGGCCGACCGTGGACAAGCACTCCACCGGCGGGGTCGGCGACAAGATCACGCTCCCGCTGGCGCCGCTGGTCGCCACCTGCGGTGCCGCGGTGCCGCAGCTTTCGGGGCGCGGGCTCGGGCACACCGGGGGCACGCTCGACAAGCTGGAGTCGATCCCCGGCTGGCGCGCCGAGCTGTCCACCGGGGAGATCACCCGCCAGCTCGACGAGATCGGCGCGGTGGTGTGCGCCGCGACCGAGGGGCTCGCACCGGCCGATCGCAAGCTCTACGCGCTGCGGGACGTGACCGCGACCGTGGAGTCGATCCCGCTCATCGCCAGCTCGATCATGAGCAAGAAGATCGCCGAGGGCGCCGGGGGGCTCGTGCTCGACGTCAAGACCGGGTCCGGCGCGTTCATGAAAACCCCCGAGCAGGCAAGGGAACTGGCGCACGCGCTGGTGGAAATCGGCTCGGCGCACGGTGTCGCGACGACGGCGTTGCTCACCGACATGGGCACCCCGCTGGGTTCGGCGGTCGGCAATGCCGTCGAGGTCGCCGAATCGGTCGAGGTGCTCAAGGGCGGCGGCCCGCGCGACGTCGTCGAACTGACCGTGGCGCTGGCCCGCGAGATGCTCGCACTGGCCGGTCTGTCCGATGTGGACCCGGCTGAGGTGCTGGCGTCGGGACTCGCCTACGAGACGTGGTGCCGCATGATCAGCGCACAGGGCGGCGATCCGGATGCCGCGTTGCCGGCGCCGAAGCACATCCACGTCGTCGAGGCCGATCGCGCCGGTATAGTGTCCACTATGGACGCCTACGCGGTCGGGGTCGCGGCGTGGCGGCTGGGCGCCGGGCGCGCACGACGGGGTGACGCCGTGCAGTACGCGGCCGGGATCCGGTGCCTGGCGAAGCCGGGGGACCGGGTGGCGGCCGGGCAGCCGGTGCTCGAACTGCACACCGACACCCCGGAGAAGGTGCCCGCCGCGCTGGCGGCGCTGGAAGGCGGGATCGTGGTGTCCGAAAAGGACTCCACGTCGCGGAAGATCGTGCTGGACACGATCCGCGGTTAGGAGCCGTCCCCGCATGAAGCTCCTGCAGGGGCCAAGGTGCGGTCCGCCGCTCAATGCCCTGAAGGCGTCCTTCGGGGCATCTGATGCCGCGAAGGACGCCTTCGGGGCATGTGCTGGGATTTCGCCGCTCGCGACTCCTTATCGTGTCCGCGCTCATACCCGGCAGGGGGCTTCAGGGGCGTGCAAGTCGCGGATGTGGCCTCGTGGGCCTGCTCTGCTCCGGGGCGCATGCCCTGAAGGCGCCCTTGAGGGAATCCGACGCCGCGAAGGCGTCCTTCAGGGCATCACCACCACCATGCCGCCCGCCGCGAGGGGCGAGATTGTGGCGTCAGATTCCCCGAAGGCGACCTTCAGGGACGCGCTTCCGCCACCCACCTCGCCATGATCGATACGCACACATCACCACTCGTCTCCGTGCAGCGCGGTCCAGTACTCGAGGACGTCCTCGGTGTCGCAAGTGACCAACCCGAGGTAGCCGTCGGGGCGGATCAGCACCACTGTGCCGTCGGCCGCGTCATAGCCGGCCCGCAGGTGCCCGTCGTGGTCGAGCAGCGCGTGCTCGTCGGCCGGTTCTCCTGGCCGGATCACGGTGCGAGCGCGTAACCGGTTGCTCAGCGCGGCGGTGGCTTTCCCTTGTGCCGCGCCGAAGACGAGCATCGTCCACTGCGGACCTCGGAGCAGGTCGAACAGCCGGATCGCGTCTCCGCCTGCCGTGGTCGCGGGTGCGTCCGGTGCGCGGTCGCCCGCACTGAGCGTGCCGGGTGCGGCGCGGTCGTCGCGGGAAAGCGGGCTGTCGCGGTAGTTCAGCGTGAGCCCGTGCACTTCCTGGCCGCGCACGTGGGCGTCTTCGTCTCCTCGCCGGTGCTTTTCCAGCAGTGCCGTGCTGATCTCCAGTGCGGTGCGCGCGGCCGCCATCCGTTCCGGTTCGTAGCTGTCCAGCAGCAGATCCGGCGCACCGTCCACTGTGGCCGCGAGCTTCCAGCCGAGGTTGTAGGCGTCCTGGATACCGGTGTTCATCCCTTGGCCGCCGGTCGGCGGGTGCACGTGCCCGGCGTCGCCTGCCAGGAACACCCGGCCGTCCCGGAACCGGTCGGCCAGCCGGGTGTTGGACCGCCAGGTGGTGTGCCAGGTGACCTCGCGCACCAGGATGTCGTCTCGGCCGGACGCCTCGGTGACCTGTCGTTGCAGGTACTCGCGGATCGGCTCGTCCGTGGCAGGTGGTGGCGCGGCCACGGTGAACAGCGCGCTGCCCGCCAGCGGCATGAGCGAGACCCCGGCGTCGCCGACCGGCCAGATCCGGCCGTGGTCGTGCCCGATCCCGTCCACCCGCGCGTCGGCGAACAGCATCGTGGTGCGCTCGTCGGTCTCGCCGGGAAAAGCGATGCCGAGCCGTTTTCGCACGGTGCTGCGCCCGCCGTCCGCGCCGACCAGGTACCGGGCGCGCACCGTCTCGGTCGATCCGCGAGAGGTCAGCGTGGCGGTCACGCCGTCGTCGTCCTGGGCGAAGCCGGTCAGCTCGGTCGACAGCTCCACGTGCGCGCCCAATTCGGCGAGCCGCGCGCGGAGGATCTCTTCGGTGCGGAACTGCGGTACGAACCAGGTGTTCGGGTACGGCACGGACGGTGCCGGTTCGGCGGGCTCGCTCATCCGGCCTTCCCAGACGACCTCATCGCCCTGATAGGCGCGCACCACGGTGCCGAGGTCGCCACCGGCCACTATCGCGTCGAGGATGCCGAGATCGGCGAAGACCTCCATGGTCCGCGGCTGGATGCCGTCGGCTCGCGAGCCGCCGAAGAAGGTTTCCGCCCGGTCGACGATGCGGAACCGGACGCCGCGCACCGCCAGTTCGCAGGCAAGGGTGAGCCCGGTGGGACCGGCTCCGGCGATCAGCACCTCGATCTCGGCCATGGGCTCCCCCTGTTGTTCGTACGCTGTACCAACAACGCTAGCGGTACGGTGTACGAATGGCAAGCGCCGACGACTCGGCCCTGATCTGGACCCGCGCGGAGCCGGGCACCCGCAGGCCGAAGTTCACCCGCGACCAGATCGCGTCCACCGCACTGTCCATTGCGGACACCGAGGGGTTCGCCGCGGTTTCCATGCGCCGCATCGCGAGCGAGCTGGGCGCGGGCACGATGACCCTCTACTACTACGTCCGCACCAAGGACGAGCTGATCGTGCTGATGGACGACGCGATCATGCGCGAGGTCCTGATCCCCGCCGACGAGTTCCCCGCCCACTGGTACGACGCGCTCACCGCGGTCGCCGAACGCACCTGGGACGTGCTGATGCGCCATCCGTGGGCGCTGCGGTCCCTCCAGAACGCCCCGACCGGCCCGAACGCGATGCGGCACTTCGAACAGTCGCTCGCCGCGCTGGCCGCGACCCGGCTGGCCGCGACCGCCAAGTTCGCCCTGCTCGCCGTGGTCGACGACTACGTGCACGGCAACGTGCTCCGTGCGGCCGAATTCCGCGCGGCAAAGACGTCCACTGTGGATGAAGAGGTGATCGAGGCCGCCGTTCACTTCGCCGAGAGCCAGTATGCGACCGGGGAGTTCCCGCACACCCAGGAACTGTTCGGTGGCAAGGATCCTCGCGAGGTGTTCCCCCGGCTCATCGGTGCGGAGTCCGAACGCGACCGGTTCCGCCACGGCCTGGCCATGGTGCTGGGCGGCGCGGCGCGCAGGCTGGACCTTCCCCTGCGGTGACCTTTGTCCATAAAGGACTACCGGTCGAGTGCCGCGGCCACCGTGTCCGCGAAAGCGACCGCGATCGGGCTCAGCGCCTTCCAGCTCCGGCAGGCCCAGCCTGCGGACAACGGCGGCAAGGCGGGGATCGGGACCAGGCGCAGCGCCGGATGGCGGGCGGTGGTCCACGCGGGCATCACGGGCACCACCATCCGCCCGGCGCCGAGTTCGGCGAGCAGGACCGCGGTGTCCCAGTCGGCGACACTGGTGTTCGCCCGGTTCGCCGTGCCGACGGCGGCGTCGAGCTGCGCCCGCGCGGTCGAGTTGCCGGGCAGCCCGATGTCGGCGAGGTCCGCCAGTTCGCCGGGCTCGATCGTGGCGCGCGCGGCGACGGGGTCCTCGGCCGAGACGGCCAGCGCCCACGGCAGCGTCAGCAGCGGGCGCCGCTCGATACCGGGCACCGGGTCGCCGAAGGTGACGAGCGCGAGTTCCGACTCGTCGGCCAGCACCGCGGCGAGGCAGTCCCGGCTGGAGGTGCGCGTCCGGAATTCCAGCCGCACACGGGGAAAGCGCTCCCGGAACGCCACGATGCCCGCGCCCATGAAGTGCCGCACCGAGGTCGCGCCGGTGGTGATCCTGACTTCGCCGGTGTCACCCGTGGCGAGTTCGCGAAGGCGCCGCGTCGCGGCGTCGATCCCCGCGATCCCGGTCGTGGCCGCCTCCCACAGGACGCGGCCCGCGTGGGTCGGGACGACTCCCCGCGACCCGCGGGTGACCAGTGGCAGGCCCAGTTCCCGTTCCAGTCGTTTCACGTGCTGGCTCACCGCCGACTGGCTGCACGACTGCTCGCGGGCGACCGCGCTGAGGCTGCCCGTCGCGCACACGGCCGCGAAGACGCGGAGATCCTCCAAGGTCACGGACGCCAAGCTATACCTCGGATATACCCAAGGAAACCCGAGAATTGACTTGGGGATCGCGGGCGCACGACGATTGGTACGCGGGCGGCAACCGGGCTTCCGCGTCCGAGCCGGTGCCGACCCGGCGAGATGGGGGAGGCGGTATGGCACAGCACCGGAACGCCGTCGAGGGGGCCGCGGAGCTGCTGGCCCGGCTGGGTGCGGCGAGGATCGAGCATCCCGGCGGGACACTGCTGGCGCATCTCGAGCGCGTCCACGACCGCCTCGGCCGGTGGGGCGCGCCACCGGTGCTGCGGATCGCCGGGCTGTGCCATGCCGCTTACGGCACCGACGGGTTCGCCACGGCGCTCCTGCCCGTCGAGCGGCGCGGTGAGCTGGCCGAGGTGATCGGCGCCGAGGCCGAGTCGCTCGTGTACTTCTACGCGAGCTGCGACCGCGCGCGGTCCTATCGCGATCTCGCCGCGTTCACCGACCGGTTCACCGGCCGCGCCTGCACGCCGAGTTCGCGGCAGCAGCGGGATTTCGCCGAACTGACCGCCGCGAACGAACTCGACCTCGTCGCCGAAAGCCCGGCGTTCGCCGAGGAGTACGGCGAGCGGATCGGCGCGCTGCTGACGTCGTTCCGCCCGCTGCTGAGCGAGGCCGCGTGGCGCGACTGCCGCGCGTTGACGGGTTCGTGAAGGCGACCACGGCGCGGCCCGGCTTCCGGCAGGATGTCCGCCATGCGTGCGCGCCTGTTCGTCCTGGCCTCGGTTCTCGTCGTCGCGGGCTGCGGTGGTGATCGGGCGCCCGCTCCCGCGCCGCCGCCGGCCCCGCCCGCGCTGACGCTGGACCAGCAGGCGGCGTGGGCCATTTCCGCGGTCGACCCGTGCGCCTTCGCCGAGGGCACGCCGGAACCGAGGACCCCGCACTACTGCGTGGTGCATACGCCGGGCGGTGACGTGGCCGTCGCGGTCGGCGGCTGGTTCGAGCACCCACAGCGCACGGCGGGCAAGGCGGTGACCGTTGGCGGGTTACTCGCCTACCAGCGGGCCGAGGAGCCCGGCTGCGAGAGTGCTTTCCCGTTGTCGTTCACGAGGGCCGTCACGCTGACGACGCCGGGTGCGTGCGCCCCGGCGGAACCCGCGGTGGTGGCCGCCGCCGGAAAGCTGCGCGGCGGGCTGGACACCGTGACCCGCCGCGCGCCGGTGAACCCGCTGACCCGGTGGGACCTGTGCGAGCTGCCCGCCGCCGCGCTGGGGATCAAGGCGGACGCCCCGCGGTGGAACACCCGGAACGGGTGCGTGAACCAGTTCGGCCTCGAGGGCCCGAACCTGCAGGTGCTGGTCCGGCCGAAGGCCGACCCGTCCCCGCCGGGGCCGCCGAAGCAGGGGGAGGTGTCCCTCGGCGAGGTCAACGCGCGTTCGGACGAGGACACCTCGCGACCGGGAGTGGATCTGCCGCCGTCGTGCGGGCTGCGCTGGGAGGAAGGCTCCGTCGCGGGGCCGGGTTCGGGGGTGTACGAGGTGAGCTTCTCGACGCAGACCCGGTGCGACGTGGGCGTGGCCCAGGCCAAGGCGCTGCGCGCGCTGATGTCGAAGCCGCCGGAGCTGCCCCGTCCCGCTTCGCTCGGGATCACCCCGGACCAGCCCGACGAGGCGTTGCCCGCGGCCTGCCGGGTCGTCCAGGACCCGCTGCCCGGATGCCGCGCCGCCGCGCCGGCCGACGTGCCGCGCGGGGCCGAGGCCGTCATGGCCGCCGGTGCCAAGAACGCCGACGTGCTGTGCGCGATGCTGGCGAGCGGTATCCGGCAGGCGACCGGCGGCGAGGCGAGGGTGGCGAACAACGTCAGCAGCTGCGTCGGCACCTACGGCGACGCGTCGATGACCATCGAGCTCAAGCTCGCCGACTACGCCCCGAGCCACGACGAGGGGGACCAGCCGGTGACGTTGGGCGGGCTGCCCGGTTTCGCGAGCACCTCCGGCACGACCAGGTTCGTGGACCTCTCGCCGTACCGGGACCTCCAGCGGCCCGCGGGCGTGCGGCTGTCGGTGGCGTCGCCGCAGCAGCACCCGCCACCGGAAGTCCTCACCGCCGCCGACCGGATCGCCGCCGCGATCGCCACCACCTACTACCCCTGACCCCGGGCTCCGGACGACGTTTAGCCCGCTAAACGCAGGTGGGGTCGGATTGCCGGGCTGGGGCGCTGGCGACGTTTAGCCCGCTAAACGCACGCGGCGGCGGGCGAGGTGGGGGCGGCCGGGTGGCCGGGTACCGGAGGGCCGCCGACGACGTTTAGCCCGCTAAACGCAGGTGGGGCCGGATCGCCGGGCTGGGGCGCTGGCGACGTTTAGCCCGCTAAACGCAGGCCGGAGGGGGTCCAAACGAAACGGGGCCCTGCCGCTGGTGCGGAAGGGCCCCGGATCGGGAAAGGGTCAGGAGTCGGTCGAGTCGTCGGTCGAGTCGGCCTTGGTCTTCGTGTCGGTGCTCTTCGGGGCCCGGCCGTTGCGCGCGCGGCGCGGCTGGCGCGGCGCGGGCGGCGGCGGGGCGATCTGCTGGACGGCGGGGCCGCCGCCGAGCATCAGCTCCGCGAAGGTGGCCATCGCCTCGTCGAGCTGGCCGCCGATGCGCCGCTCGGACTCCTCGTTGCTCTTGCGCACCAGCGAGTTCACCGAGTCGGTGTCGGGCTGCTTCGACAGCGTGCCCTCGACCTTCGACAGCCCGCTCTTGAGCGTGCCGTCGAGATCGCCGAGCTGCGCGGTGAAACCGTCTTCGACCTTGTCGAGCCTGCCCGCGAGCTCGTCGAGCCGCGAGGTCACCTGTTCGAGGCGGCCACTGAGGTTCTCGAGCCGGTCGGACGCGTCGATCATCTCGCCGGTCTCGGTCAGCGCGGTCTTGAGCGCCTCGGTGTTGGCGCCGATGCGCTCCTTCGTGGCGGCGTCGAGGTCGTCGATCTTGGCGCGCAGATCGGCGTCGCCGGTGTCGACGCGCTCGCGCAGCGCGGCCTCGGCGGCGTCGATCTTCTCGCGGACCGGGCCGTGCACGGCGGCGGGCAGCGCGTCGAGCTTGCCGTCCTGCTTGTCGAGGTGGCCGCCGAGCTCGTCGAGCCTGCGGTGGATGTTCTGCAGCTTGTCCTCGAGCCCGTCCATCCGGCCGCCGACGCCCTCGAGCCTGGCCGCCATCCCGTCGAGCCTGCCGTCGAGCTGGGCGAAGGGCTTCGCGAGCTTGTCGACGATGCTGTCCACCGCGCGCGCCACGTCGGCCAGCGCGTTGTCCTGCGCTTCGAGCCGCGTCATCGCCTCGTCGAGCCGCTCGGCCAGCACCCCGACCTCGGTGCGGTCGGGCAGTTCGGACAGCCGCTTGCGCACGGCGCCGAGCGAGTCGACCGGGGCGAGCCGCGCGTAGATGTCATCCAGCGCGTCGAAGATCTGCTGCTGCTCGCTCTCTCGGACTTCGGCCGCGCGCACCAGCATGTTGCGCATCCGGTCGAAGGACGGGGCGGCAATGTGGTTGTCTGTGGTCACTGCGTGTCCTTCGTCGGCGGGGCATTTGGGGACGGAGTGGTGTAGCGCAGCTTATCGATTGAGGAATTGCTCTCCGTATGGCCCCCGTGAACTGTCGGAAAGACAAGGTCGACCCTCTGGCCGATTCGGCACAAGATCGACAGAGCTGAGGGTTAGGTCGAGCGTGAGAGTTTCCGTTCACGGGACCATGTAGGTGATACCTCGTGGGTACCGTTGGCCTATGGCTTCTGACACATCCGGCCCCGCCGGTGCGACCCCCGACCCCGAAAAGTTCCGGCGCGTGCCGAAGGTCCTCCTGCACGATCACCTCGACGGCGGGCTGCGGCCCGGCACGGTGATCGAGCTCGCGGAGGCGACCGGGTACCAGGCCTTGCCCACCACCGACACCGCTGAGCTGGGGCGATGGTTTCGCGACGCGGCCGATTCCGGCTCGCTGGAGTCCTACCTCGAAACCTTCGCGCACACCTGCGGCGTGATGCAGACCGAGGAGGCCCTGGTCAGGGTCGCCGCCGAGTGCGCGGAGGACCTCGCCGACGACGGCGTGGTGTACGCCGAAGTGCGTTACGCACCGGAGTTGTTCGTCGAACGCGGACTGTCACTGGAGACGGTCGTCGAGGCCGTCCAAGCCGGGTTCGCGGAGGGTGAGCGACGGGCCGCGGCGCGCGGCAAAGTCATCCGAACGGGCACTCTTCTGTGTGCGATGCGTCAACACGCGCGGGCGCTCGAAATTGCCGATCTCGCCGTTCGATACCGCGACGCCGGCGTGGTCGGATTCGATATCGCGGGCCCTGAAGACGGTTTTCCGCCGACCAGGAACCTGGACGCGTTCGAATTCCTGCGGACGAGCAACGCGCATTTCACCATTCACGCGGGCGAGGCGTTCGGGCTGGCCTCGATCTGGGAGGCCATCCAGCACTGCGGCGCGGAACGGCTCGGCCACGGCGTCCGGATCATCGACGACATCAAGATCGGTGACGACGGCACGCCGCATCTCGGCCGCCTCGCCGCCTACGTCCGCGATCGGCGGATCCCCCTCGAGATCTGCCCCTCGTCGAACGTGCAGACGGGGGCCGCGCAGTCGATCGGCACTCACCCGATAGGGTTACTCCACCAGCTACGCTTCCGGGTGACGGTCAACACCGACAACCGGCTGATGAGCGGCTGCACCATGTCCAGCGAGTTCGCCGCGCTCCATGCGGCCTTCGGTTACGGTCTCGCCGACTTCCAGTGGTTCACGATCAACGCGATGAAATCGGCATTCCTCGATTTCGACCGGCGGCTCGACGTGATCAACAATGTCATCAAGCCGGGGTATGCCGCCGTGCTCTGACCGCTGACGTGCGGGTTTTCCGCGATGCCTTGCCAAGGGGCGCCTCCGAATCCGGAGGCGCCCCTTGTGCATGGTTAGCCATCGCAACTAATGTTCATCATGTAAGAACATTGTCTCAATATATGGGATCACTGATGGTGCAGATCGCGACGGAACGCACGGTGGGCAAGCGACGCTGGGTGATCCTCGGCCTCGGGCTCGCGGCGCAGACCGCGAGTTGCACGTTCCTCTACGGCATCCCGTTCGTGGTGCCGCAGATGCGCGCTTCGGAGGGCCTCACCCTCGCGGAGGCGGGCACGGTCGTTTCCGCGCCGAGCATCGGCCTGCTGTGCACCCTCATCGCATGGGGCGCGGCCGCGGACCGGTTCGGCGAGCGGCTGATCATGGCGCTCGGCCTCGGCGCCTCGGGACTGCTCCTGCTCACCGCGAGCGTCGGCGACCATTCGCTCACCACGCTGTTCGTGCTGTTCCTGCTCGCGGGCGCGTGCACGGCGTCGGTCAACGTGTCGAGCGGGCGCGTGGTGATGGGCTGGTTCAGCGCGGCCGAACGGGGCGTCGCGATGGGCATCCGCCAGACCGCGCAGCCGCTCGGGGTCGGGCTCGCGGCACTGGGCCTGCCCCCGCTGGCCGAGCACTACGGGTTCCGGGTCGCCATGCTGATGCCGGCCTGCCTGGCGATCGTCGTCGCGCTGCTGGCGGCGTGGCTGGTGCTGGACCCGCCACGGCCCAAGAAGGCCGACGGTGCCGCGAAACCCGCGTCGCCCTACCGCGGGCCGGTGCTGTGGCGCCTGCACGGCGCGAGCGCGCTGCTCGTCGTGCCGCAGTTCGCGGTCTCCGCGTTCGCGCCGGTGTACCTGGTGACAGCGCACCATTGGAGCCCGCTCGCCGCGGGCTGGTTCCTCGCCGGGGTGCAGGCGCTCGGCGCGCTCGGACGGCTGGCGTCGGGCTACTGGTCGGACCGGGTGGGCAGCAGGCTGCGGCCGATGCGCCAGCTCGCGCTCGCCAGCGGCGCGGTGATGCTGCTGGTGGCACTCGGCGACGCCACCTGGCCGTGGCTCGCCGCGCTGGCGCTGGTGCTCGCCGCGGTGATCACGGTGGCGGACAACGGGCTCGGGTTCACCGCATCGGCGGAGCTGGCCGGCATCGCGTGGGCGGGACGCGCGATGGGCGCGCAGAACACCGCGCAGAACCTGGCCGCCGCGCTGACCCCGCCCCTGCTGGGCCTGGCGATCGGCGACTCGCGGTACGCACTGGCGTTCTGCATCGCCGCCGTCTTCCCCGTGCTGGCGATCGGCCTCACCCCGGTCCGCGCGGAACACCCGCGCATCCCGGGGTCGTGACCGCCGCCGCCCCGCCCTGGCTCGAAAATCGGGGGCGGGGCGGCGGGCGGCGGGCGGCCCAGCATGCCCTGAAGGTGCCCTTGGGGGAATCTGATGCCGCGAAGGTGCCCTTGGGGGCATGTGCCGGGCTCGCGCCCCGTTCTCGCGTTCATGCCGCGAAAGAGCCTTCACGGGCTTGTTCTGCTCCGGGCCGTATGCCCTGAAGGGCGCCTTCGGGGCATCTGATGCCGCGAAGGACGCCTTCGGGGCATGTGCGGGGATTTCGCCGCTCGCGACTCCTTATCGTGTCCGCGCTCATACCCGGCAGGGGGCTTCAGGGGCGTGCATGTCACGGATGTGGCCTCGTGGGCCTGCTCTGCTCCGGGGCGCATGCCCTGAAGGCGCCCTTGAGGGAATCCGACGCCGCGAATGGAGCCTTCAGGGCATGAGCGTTGCCATGCCGCGCGCCACGAGGGGCGAGATTGTGGCGTCGGATTCCCCGAAGGCGACCTTGGGGGCATGTGCGGGCATCGCGGCTCTTTGTCGTTTCCGGCTGGTGCCCCGAAGGTGACCTTCACGGCATCCATGTCCCTCAAGGCGTCCTTCAGGGCATCAGCGCCGCCACCCCGCGCGCCGTGAGGGGCGGGATCGCGGCGTCAGATTCCCCGAAGGGCACCTTCAGGGCGTGAAATCCGGGGACGTGGCGGTGATCGCGTCGGCGGGGGCGGTGCGCGCGGCGTCCAGGTCCGAAGCGCGGCGGTCGAGTTCGGCCAGCCGCGCGCGCATCAGGTCGAGCATGCCGGGGCACGGCCGGACGTCGCCGGTTTCGCCGGTGCACGGCAGCATGCCGCGGATGAGCCGGGCCGGCAGCCCCGCCGCCAGCAGCGCGCGACCACGGGCACCGCGTCTTCGCCGTAGTCCGGTACCCGTTGGCCAGCCGCGCCGAACGGAGCAGGCCGACGCGGTCGTAGTACCGCAACGGCCGTTCGCGGACGCGCCCTACGGCGACCCGGTGCTCGCCCGGCTCGCGGTGGAGCACGCGACGAAACAGGGCGAGGTCCGCGAGCGGGACTCTCGCCCTGTTTCTCGGCCTGGTCTGAACCAACTGGTCCAGACCAGTCTCAGTTGACGTTCAGGCGCGCTTCGAAGGACTCGACCAGCTTGCGCCACGCGGACTGCTCCGCGTCGAACGGCTCGCTCGGCGCGAGCCTGGTCGGGTCCGGCCGCAGCACGAACGAGACCAGCCAGCCCAGACTCTCCGAAGTGGACAGTGCGTCGGCGACGGTGTCGTCGTCGGCCCAGTCCGCGGCGTCGCTGATCAGTTCGACGGCCAGTTCGAGCTGGGTGGCGTCGATCGAGTCGACCCCGTCGGCGATGTCGGTGTCGAGCCCGGCGAGCACGTAGGTGTTCGCGTCGTCGACCTCGACCTCCAGCTCGCCCGCGGTCGCCTTGGTCAGCACCTCGTCCCAGGTGGACACTTCGGCGAGATCGGTCTCGGCGAACTGCTTGCCGTCGGCGAGCTGGCGCGCGAGCGCCTTCTCCGAGGTGAACACCTCGATCTCGCCGTCGGTGCCGAGGAAGATCGGCTCGTCGTCGAGGAAGCAGCGCAGCGTGAAGTAGGAACGCTCGGCGGAGACGATCTTGATCGGGTCGATGCCGACCTCGGCCCAGAAGCCGACGGGGCCCTCTTCGACCTCGTCTTCGTCATCGTCGGACTCGTCGTCGCTGTCGACGGCTTCGAGGTCCTCGTTGTCGGCGTTCACGCCCGCTTCGGCCTCGGCGGACTCCTCGTGGAACGCGGCCAGCTCCTCCGCGGTCTGCTCCAGCGTCGCGGCGTCGACGTCCGGCACGGTGACCAGCGAGTCGATCGCGTCGAGCACGGTGTCCCACTTCTCGGACACCGCCTCGGACAGATCGGTCCACAGCCGCTCGCCCTCGCGGCCGGTGAACGGCAGCCTGCCCTGCTCCAGCAGCGAGAAGCCCTCGGTCGCGTCGAGCACCTCGTGCACCTCGTCGAGCTCGCACACGTCGGCGAGCGAACGCACGATGCCGACGATCTCGCTCAGCTCGCCGATCGTCCACGAGTCCGGCTCCTCGGCGACCAGCTCGGGCACGCCGACCAGGTCGTAGGAGTGGTCGTCGTCGGGGATCAGCTCCGGCACGTTCAGCGCGGGCACCACGTGCCACGCCGGGTGGTCGACCAGGTCGTGCTGCTCGGCCGTGCGGACGAACGCGGCGAGGTGCGCGGCGTCGGGGAAGGCGTACAGGTCCTCTTCGTCGCCGAGGAATGCCTCCCACTCCTCGCCGTCCTCCCGCCAGCGCGGGGCCCACAGGGTCACCAGATCGCCCTGTGGCAGCCCGAGTTCGATCGGGATGATGTCCTGTGCCATTCCTGCCCTCCGGATAACCACCTGTGTGCGCGCGGGTCCGCCGGTGGGGTGCCCGGAGACGGTGCGCGGTACGCGCAGCCTACGGGTTTCGCTCGCGCCACGCGATTGCCCCCGCGTAAGTCGCGACGTTCGAATGGCACGATTGGCACCCTGATGACACTCGCAGCCGCGGTACCAGCCGATCCCGACCCCGATTCGCTGTTCGACGCCTTCGCCACCTGGGCCGCCGGACGCGGCCTTGAGCTGTACCCGGCGCAGGAGGAGGCGCTGATCGAGGTGGTCTCCGGGGCGAACGTCATCCTGTCCACGCCGACCGGCTCCGGCAAGAGCCTCGTCGCGGTCGGGGCGCACTTCACCGCGCTCGCGCACGGCAGGCGCAGCTACTACACGGCGCCGATCAAGGCGCTGGTCTCGGAGAAGTTCTTCCAGCTCATCGAGATCTTCGGCGCGGAGAACGTCGGCATGATGACCGGCGACTCCAGCGTCAACGCGGACGCCCCGATCATCTGCTGCACCGCGGAAATCCTGGCGAACATCGCGTTGCGCTTCGGCGGCTCGGCCGATCTCGGCCAGGTCGTCGCCGACGAGTTCCACTTCTATTCGGAGCCGGATCGCGGCTGGGCATGGCAGGTGCCGCTGCTGGAGCTGCCGCAGGCCCAGTTCGTGCTGATGTCGGCGACGCTGGGCGACGTCTCGTTCTTCGAGAAGGACCTCGCGCGCCGCACCGGGCGCCCGACGTCGGTGGTCACCTCGGCGCAGCGCCCGGTTCCGCTGACCTACCGGTACGCGCTCACCCCGTTGCACGAAACCATGTCGGAGTTGTTGAACGGCGGCCAGGCGCCGGTGTACGTGGTGCACTTCGCGCAGGCGGCCGCGGTCGAACGCGCGCAGGCGCTGATGAGCATCAACGTGACCAGCCGCGCCGAAAAGGACGCGATCGCCGAGATGATCGGCGACTTCCGCTTCTCCGCGGGGTTCGGCAAGACGCTGTCCAGGCTGGTGCGGCACGGGATCGGCGTGCACCACGCCGGGATGCTGCCGAAGTACCGCCGCCTCGTCGAGCAGCTCGCGCAGGCAGGGCTGCTGAAGGTGATCTGCGGGACCGACACGCTCGGCGTCGGGATCAACGTGCCGATCCGCACGGTGGTGTTCTCCGCGCTGACCAAGTACGACGGCGTGCGCCAGCGGCACCTCAAGGCGCGCGAGTTCCACCAGATCGCCGGTCGCGCCGGTCGCGCGGGCTTCGACACCGACGGCTACGTGGTGGTCGAGGCCCCTGATCACGTGATCGAAAACGCGAAGGCGCTGGAAAAAGCGGGCGACGACCCGAAGAAGAAGCGCAAGATCACGCGGAAGAAGGCGCCGGAAGGGTTCGTCAACTGGACGGACAGCACGTTCGACCGGCTCGTCGCCGCCGAACCGGAGCCGCTCACGTCGAGCTTCCGGGTGAGCCACTCGATGCTGCTGAACGTGGTTTCGCGGCCTGGCAACGCTTTCGAGCACATGCGGCACCTGCTGGAGGACAACCACGAGGACCGGCCCGCGCAGCGCAAGCACATTCTTCGCGCGATCGCGATCTACCGCGCGCTGCTCGCCGCCGGGGTGGTGGAGCGGCTCGACGAGCCCGACGAGCAGGGCCGGATCGTGCGGCTCACCGTCGACCTGCAGTTCGACTTCGCCCTGAACCAGCCGCTTTCCCCGCTCGCGCTCGCCGCGATGGAACTGCTCGACTTCGAGTCGCCGTCCTACGCGCTCGATGTCGTGTCCATTGTGGAATCCATTGTGGATGATCCGCGTCCGGTGCTGTCGCAGCAGAAGTTCAAGGCGCGCGGCGAGGCGGTGCAGGCGATGAAGGCCGACGGGATCGAGTACGAGGAGCGGATGGAGCTGCTCGAAAACGTCGAGCACCCGAAGCCGCTGGAGGAACTGCTCGGCGTCGCGTACGCGTCCTACCGGCAGGGGCACCCGTGGGTCGACGACTACCGGCTGTCGCCGAAGTCGGTGGTGCGCGATATGTACGAGCGCGCGATGAACTTCGTCGAATACGTGGGCTACTACCAGCTCGCGCGCTCGGAAGGGCTCGTGCTGCGCTACCTCGCGGACTGCTACGACACCCTGCGCCACACCGTGCCGGACGAGGCGAAGACCGAACCGCTGCAGGACCTCATCGAGTGGCTCGGCGAGCTGGTGCGGCAGGTCGACTCCAGCCTGCTCGACGAATGGGAGGCGCTGCGCCATCCCGGCGATTCCGACACAGCCCACGCGGCACCCGCCCTGCCCGAGGGGCCGCCGCCGGTCACGCGCAACGAGCGCGCGTTCCGGGTGCTGGTGCGCAACCAGCTCTTCCGCCGGGTGGAACTGGCCGCGCGCCGGGCGTACCACGAACTCGGCGAGCTGGACGCGTCGTCGGGATGGGACGCCGTCGCGTGGGAGGACGCCATGGAGGACTACTTCGACGAGCACTCGTCGCTCGGCACCGGCCCCGACGCGCGCGGCCCGGCGCTGTTCATGATCGAGAAGGAGCAGGGCGCCTGGCGCGTGCGGCAGATCTTCGACGACCCGGCGGGCGACCACGACTGGGGGATCAGCGCCGAGGTCGATCTCGCCGCCTCGGACGAAGCGGGCGTCGCTGTGGTGCGCGTTACCGCCGTCGACCAACTCTGACCAGCCCTGACCTGCGATCGAGGTCACTTACGACTCTCCGGTAGCCTTCGGCTATGGGCTCTCTCCGCTCCCGCGTCACGGCATGGCTCGGCCGCAAGTACCTCGCCCGGAAGCAGAAGGACGGCTTCGACCTGGCGAACATGTCGTTCCTGCCCGACGAGGTGCTGATGCCGCTGAAGCGGACCGGTCTCGATCCGGTCAGCGAGCTGGCCGAGCTGCGGGAAAGCGAACCGGTGCAGCGGATCAAGCTGCCGTTCGGCATGACGGCCTGGGTGATCACCGGGTACGAAGAGGCCAAGTCGGTGCTGAGCGCGACGAACGAGTTCAGCAACGACTTCACGAACCTGGTCGGCAACGCGGGGGTCACCGCGGAGCAGAACCCCGGCGGGCTCGGGTTCGCCGACCCGCCGGTGCACACCCGGCTGCGCAAGCTCCTCACGCCCGAGTTCACCGTGCGGCGGCTGTCCAGGCTCACCCCGCAGATCGACGACATCATCACCGAACAGCTCGACGCGATGGCCGCGACCGAAGGCCCGGTCGACCTGATGTCGCAGTTCGCGCTGCCCATCCCGTCGCTGACGATCTGCCAGCTACTCGGCGTGCCGTACGAGGACAGGGCCGAGTTCCAGCGGCTGAGCACCGCGCGGTTCGACCTGTTCGGCGGCGCCGGCGCGTCGCTCGGCGCGATCTCGGAATCGTTGTCCTACCTCAAGGACGTGGTGAAGAAGCAGCGCGAGAACCCGGGAGACGGGCTGCTCGGCATGCTGGTGAAGGAGCACGGGGACGAGATCTCCGACGACGAGCTGGCCGGGCTCGCGGACGGCCTGCTCACCGGCGGCCTCGAAACCACCGCGAGCATGCTGGCGCTCGGCGCGATCGTGCTGCTGAGGAACCCCGAGTACTTCGAGCTGATCCGCGACAGCGATTCCGGCGACAAGGCGGTCACCACCTTCGTCGACGAGCTGCTGCGGTACCTCACCGTGGTGCAGGTGGCGTTCCCGCGGTTCGCGAAGCAGGACATCGAGATCGCCGGTAACCAGATCGGCGAAGGCGACATCGTGATCGTGTCGCTCTCCGGTGCCAACCGCGACACCGCGTTCGGCACCCAGACCGAGGAGTTCGACCCGCACCGCTCGGGACCGGCGCACCTCGCCTTCGGCTGGGGCGCGCACCGGTGCGTCGGCGCCGAACTGGGCCGGATGGAACTGCGCGCCGCCTATCCCGCACTGGTACGGCGTTTCCCGAACCTCCGGCTCGCCGTGGATCCGTCGGAGCTGCCATATCGGGAACTGTCCATTGTGTACGGCGTGGACAAGCTCCCGGTGACGCTTTCCTGATTTTCCCGCGGTTCTTCGCGTCCCTGAAGGGCGCCTTCGGGGAATCTGACGCCGCGGACTCGTCCTTCGCTCGGCGGGTGGGTGGGCGTGGAGGTTCCTGATGGCCGTCATGATGGCATTCTCCTTCGACCCCGGTCGGCTGCGATGGTCCCGCTGATCGGCGACCCGATGAGCGGTTGGCCGAGTGCGTTTAGCCCGCTTACTGCACTCGGCGAGGCTGGCTCGCTTGACTGCGCGGCGAGCCCGGTCCGTCGCGCGCTCCGAAGTCTCTGAAGGGCGCCTTCGGGGAATCTGACGCCGCGAACTCGCCCTTCGCCGGAGTGTGCGGTCAGGTGGGTATGCCCTGAAGGGCGCCTTCAGGGCATCCAGCGCCGCGAACTCGCCCCTCACAAGCAAAGGGGCGCGCCCGGCCAGCAAAATCCGGGCCCGTCGGGCCAAAGTGCCCGCCAAGCAAAAGCCGCCGCCAAGCGAAAGTCCCCGCCAAACGAAAGCCCCCGCCAAGCAATGGGCGTCAGGCCAGCGGCCGGGCCTCGGCCAGTTTCAGCAGGGGTTCGGCGGCCGCGGCGTCGGTGATCAGGGTCGACACCATGCCCGAGCGCAGCACCGCGTCGATGCCTTCGGCCTTGGGGGCGGTGTAGCCGAGCGCGATCACCTCGGGCACGCGGATCAGGTCGTCGGCGTCGATCGCGAGCACGTGGTGCGCCAGCCCGGTGTTCATCGCGTTGCCGTCGGCGTCGAACAGGCGGGCCGCGACCTCGCCCACCGCGCCGCGTTTGCGGATGGCTTCGCGTTCGGCCGGTTCGAGCGCGTCGTACACAGTGGACTCGCCAGGCAGCCAGGCGCCGATGCTCACCACGGCCTTGGTCAGGTGCGGGAACTGGCTGAACGTCTCCGCGATACCCGGCTGGCGCCGCAGGATCTCGGTGGTCCGGCGGTCGGGCAGCACGAGCGGGCCGAAGATCGGGTAGGCGTCGCCGCCGGACACCGCGGCGACCCGGCGGACCGTCTCGACCGAGCGGTCGTGCATGTCCATCCCGGCCTGCACGCCGCAGAGCTGCACGATCGGGCAGCGCGGCAGCCGGTGGATCGCTTCGGTCATCACGTTCACCGAGCGCGCCCAGGACAGCCCGAGCACGTCGTCCTTGGTCACGACCTCCGAGAGCAGCCTGGCCGCGAGCGCTCCGATGTGCCTTCTGACCTCCGGGCGCTCGCCTTCGCTGAACGCGCGTTCGAGCACGAACGCCCGCTCCAGGCGGTAGGCGGAGCGGACCTGCTCCGATAGCGTGAGGTCGATCGGGCCCGGCACGTCGAACTCGATGCGCACCAGACCGCTCTCCCTCGCGGTGTCGAGGATCCTGGCCACCTTGAACCGCGAGATGCCGAACTCCTCGGCGATCTCCAACTTGGACTGGCCGAGCAAATAGAAGCGGTGTGCCACCGAAACCGCGGTCATAGTGTCCGCGAGGCTGAGTGGACGCGATCGAGTGCTCACTTGAGCACTATAGCTCGAAATCCGCTCGAAAGGTTGACGTAACACCACGGAAAGTTTTCAATTCCCAGGCATGCCGCAGCGTGCAAGGATGCATGGCCGCTCAGATGAGCGACGGAAGAAGGTGGGGCCGGATGCGAGCCGCGATCATTGACCAGCCGGGCACGATCAGGGTCGGTGAGGTGCCAGACCCGAAGCCCAGAGAGCGTCAAGTCGTGCTCGAGGTGGGTGCCTGCGGGATCTGCGGGACGGACCTGCACATCGCGGACGGCCATTTCCCCCCGACCCCCTACCCGATCGTGCCTGGTCACGAGTTCTCGGGCCGGATCGTCGAGCTGGGCGCCGACGTGCCTGGCGGCTGGAAGGTCGGCGACCGCGTCGCCGTCGACCCGTCGCTGTTCTGCGGGTACTGCACGCCGTGCCGCACCGGGCGCGGAAACCTGTGCGAGAACTGGAACGCCACCGGTGACACGGTGAACGGCGCGTTCGCCGAGTACGTCGCGGTGCCGTCGGCGAACTGCTACCGGATGCCGGACTCCATGAGCTGGGAGGAAGGCGCGCTGGTCGAGCCGGTTTCGTGCGCCGTGCACGGGGTCCGCAAGATCGGCGTCGAGGTCGGCGAGCGGTTCCTGGTGATCGGCGCGGGCACGATGGGCCTGATCATGCAGCAGCTCCTGCAGCGCGGCGGCGCGCGCGTCACCATGGTCGACCGCAACACCGCGCGGCTCGCGAGATCCACCGCGCTCGGCGCGCACGCCGTCGCGGGCGACGTTTCCGAGCTGGACGGCGAGAAGTTCGACGCCGCCGCCGACTGCACCGGTGCCGCGCCCGCGATCGAAGCCGCCTTCGACTCGCTTCGCCGGGGTGGCAGGCTGCTCGTCTTCGGTGTGGCGCCCGCCGAGGCCAGGATCGCGCTGTCGCCGTTCCGCATCTACAACGACGAGATCACCGTGGTCGGCTCCATGGCCGTGCTCGACAGCTACGGCCCCGCGCTCGACCTGGTGGCCGCGGGCGTGATCGACACGAAGGCGTTGCTCACGGACAAGCTGCCGCTCGAAGAGTTCCCCGGCGCGCTGGATCTCATGCGCAGCGGCGCCGGCCTGAAGGTGCAGGTACTACCGGGAGGTGGGCATGCGTAGGTTCATCCTGCTCGCGGTGGCGGTGCTGCTCGGCGTCACCGGGTGCGCCGGTGCGGGCGCGATCGGGGCGGGCGGCCGCACGCTGGTGATCGCGATCGTGGCCAACCCGCAGATGAAGGACGCCATCGCCCTGTCGAAGCAGTTCGAACAGGAGAACCCCGGCGTCAAGCTGAAGTTCGTGTCGCTGCCGGAAAACCAGGCCCGCGCGAAGATCACCGCGTCCACCGCCACCGAGGGCGGCGAGTTCGACGCCGTGATGATCAGCAACTACGAGGCGCCGCAGTGGGCTGCCAACGGCTGGCTCGAAAACCTGAGCCCCTACATCGACCGGACGCCGGGGTACGACAAGGACGACTTCATCCCCAGCATCCGCGACTCCCTGTCCCACGACGGTTCGATGTACGCCGTCCCGTTCTACGGCGAGTCGTCGTTCCTGGCCTACCGCAAGGACCTCTTCGAGAAGGCCGGGCTGACGATGCCCGCGAAGCCGACCTGGAAGCAGATCGCCGAGTTCGCCGGGAAGCTCGACGACAAGGCGGCCGGGGTGTCCGGGATCTGCCTGCGCGGCAAGCCGGGCTGGGGCGAGAGCCTCGCGCCGTTCTCCACGGTGGCCAACACCTTCGGCGCCCAGTACTTCGACAAGGACTGGAACGCGAAGCTCACCTCGCCGGAGTTCAAGGCGGCGGCGAACTTCTACGTCGACCTCGTCCGCGAACACGGTGAGGTGGGCGCGTCGAGCGCGGGCTTCTCCGAATGCGGCACCGCGTACACGCAGGGGCAGACCGCGATGTGGTACGACGCGACGGTCATGGCCGGTACCAACGAGGACCCGTCGGCCAGCAAGGTGGTCGGCAAGTCCGGGTACGCGCCCGCGCCGGTGGACAAGACGCAGGCGAGCGGCTGGCTCTACACCTGGTCGCTCGGCATGCCGAAGGTGGGCAAGAACAAGGAAGACGCCTGGAAGTTCATGCAGTGGATGACCAACAAGCAGTTCGTCAAGGACGTCGGCAAGACGTTCGGCTGGAACCGGGTGCCGCCGGGCGTGCGGAAGTCGACCTACGAGATCCCCGAGTACAAGCAGGCCGCCGCCGCGTACGCGCAGCCGACCCTCGACGGGATCGACGCGGCGAACCAGCAGAAGACGATGGTGAACCCGGTCCCGTACCCCGGGATCCAGTTCGTCGGCATCCCCGAGTTCCAGGACCTCGGAACCAGGGTGAGCCAGCAGTTGTCGGCGGCCATCGCCGGGCAGATCTCGGTCGATGACGCGCTGGCGCAGTCACAGGAGTACGCGCAGACGGTCGGCGCGTCCTACCGGGAGGGACACTGATGTCCACGCTCTCCGCCCCGGCGCGGTCCGCGCCGTCCAAGGCCACCACGGGTAAGGCCGCGAAACCGCGCACGTCCGGTTCGTGGAAGCGGCGCCTCCCGCTGATGCCCGCGCTCCTGTTCACCGTCGCGGTCACGCAGCTCCCGTTCCTGCTGACGGTGTTCTACTCGTTCCAGTCGTGGAACCTGGTCCGCCCCGGTTCGCGGCACTTCGTCGGCTTCGGCAACTACCTCGACGTGTTCACCGACAGCCAGTTCCGCGGCGCGATGCTGAACACGGTGATCCTGACCATCGTGTGCGTGTTCTTCTCGCTGCTGCTCGGGCTCGGGTTCGCGCTGCTGCTCGACCGGAAGTTCCTCGGCAGGGGAGTGGTCCGCACGCTGCTGATCACGCCGTTCCTGATCCTGCCCGCCGCGGGCGCGCTGCTGTGGAAGACGACGATGTTCCACCCGAGCTTCGGGTTGCTGCACTTCGTCTTCGGCACCGACACCGACTGGCTTTCGGCGTTCCCGCTCGCTTCGGTGATGGCGCAGATCGTGTGGCAGTGGACGCCGTTCATGATGCTGCTGATCCTGGCCGGGCTGCAGAGCCAGCCGAAGGAGGTGCTGGAGGCCGCTTCGGTCGACGGCGCCGGCCGGGTCCGCACGTTCACCGCGATCACGCTGCCGCACCTGAGCCGGTACCTGCAGCTCGCCACGCTGCTCGGCGCGATCTACATCGTGAACAGCTTCGACGCGATCTTCCTGATGACCCAGGGCGGTCCCGGCACGGCGAGCACGAACCTGCCGTACTACATCTACCAGCGCGCGTTCGAAGGCTTCGACATCGGGCAGTCCTCGGCGATGGGCGTGATCGTGGTGATCCTGACCATGATCGTGGCGACCTTCGCGCTGCGCCTGATGTTCCGGACCTTCGCGGTGAGCGGAGGCGTGAAATGACCACGGCAACGGCCACCAGGCAGGCGGAACCGGCGAGCCCGGCCCCGCGCAAGCCCAAGCGCGGGCTCGGTCCCGGCGCGCTCACCGCGGCGACCTGGATCGTCGCGATCCTGTTCGTGTTCCCGTTGATCTGGATGGTGCTCACCGCCTTCAAGACCGAGAGCGACGCCTTCACGGATCCGCCGAAGCTCTTCTTCACCCCGACGCTGGACCAGTTCGCCGGGGTGATCGACCGCGGGTTCCTGCCCTACCTCGGCAATTCCGCGTTCGTCACCGTCCTTTCGACACTGCTGGTGCTGCTGCTCGGCGTGCCTGCCGCGTACGCGCTTTCGCTGGCACCGGTGAAGGGCACCAGCAACGCGCTCGGCTTCTTCCTCTCCACGAAGATGCTGCCGATCGTCGCGGCGATCATCCCGCTGTACGTGATTTCGCAGAACGTGCAGCTGCTCGACAACGTGTGGGCGCTGGTCATCCTCTACACCGCGATGAACCTGCCGCTGGCGATCTGGATGATGCGCTCGTTCTTCCTCGAGGTGCCGACCGAGATGATCGAAGCGGCCCGTGTGGACGGTGCGAGCCTGCCGACCCTGCTGTACAAGGTGATCCTGCCGGTCGTCGCGCCGGGGATCGCCGCCACGGCACTGATCTGCGTGATCTTCTCGTGGACGGAGTTCTTCTACGCGGTGAACCTGACCGCGGCGCGCGCGGGCACGGTCCCGGTCTTCCTCGTCGGCTTCATCACGAGCGAGGGCCTGTACTGGGCGCAGCTTTCGGCGGCGGCGCTGCTCGCCTCGCTGCCGGTGATGATCGTTGGCTGGATCGCACAGAACCACCTGGTACGCGGCCTTTCCATGGGCGCGGTCAAGTAAGGAGAAAAAATCATGGCCGCAGTCGCTTACGCCGCCGCGTCCCGCGTGTACCCCGGTGCCAGCGCGGTGCGCGCCGTCGACCGGCTCGAACTGTCCATTCCGGACGGTGAGTTCCTGGTGCTGGTCGGGCCTTCGGGGTCCGGCAAGTCCACCGCGCTGCGCATGGCGGCCGGGCTCGAAGACGTCGACGAGGGCGCGATCCACATCGGTGACCGCGACGTCACGGACCTGCCGCCGAAGGATCGCGACATCGCGATGGTGTTCCAGTCCTACGCGCTCTACCCGCACATGACGGTCGCCGACAACATGGGCTTCGCGCTGCGCCTTCGCGGTGTGCCCAAGCCGGAGATCGCGGACAAGGTCAAGGAGGCCGCCGGCCTGCTCGACCTGACGAAGTACCTCGACCGCAAGCCGAAGGCGCTTTCCGGCGGGCAGCGGCAGCGCGTCGCGATGGGCCGCGCGATCGTGCGCGAGCCCAGTGTGTTCCTGATGGACGAGCCACTGTCCAACTTGGACGCGAAGCTGCGGGTGGAGACGCGCGCGAACATCGCGAAGCTCCAGCAGCGGCTCGGCACCACCACGATCTACGTGACCCACGACCAGGTCGAGGCGATGACCATGGGGGATCGGGTCGCGGTGCTGAAGGACGGCGTGCTGCAGCAGTGCGCTTCGCCGCGCGAGCTGTACGAGAACCCGGCCAACGCGTTCGTCGCGGGGTTCATCGGCTCGCCCGCGATGAATCTGGGCACCTACCGGGTCGTCGACGGCGGGGCGCGGCTGGGCGAGCTGACCGTGCCGGTGCCGCGTCCGGTGCTGGACGCGGCCTCGGGCCTCGACGAGATCGTGCTGGGCGTGCGCCCGGAGTCGCTCGGCCTGGTCGGCGCCGGCGAGGACGGTTTCGAGCTGACCGTCGACCTGGTGGAGGAACTGGGCGCGGACGCCTACCTGCACGGCACCGTCGACGGCGCGAGCGAGCGCATCGTGGTGCGCGTGGACGGCAGGACGCCGCCGCGGATCGGCGAGAAGGTGCGCGTCGGCCTGCGGGACGCGGGCGAGGTGCACGCCTTCCACCCGGAGACGTCGCGGCGCCTCGGCTGAGAGTGCTTCGGCCGCCCGGCGGGAACCCCTTACCCGCCGGGCGGCCGCGCGTTTTCGACTGCCCGAAGGTCACCTCCGGGGCGTCACTCCTGCTTGAGCGAGAGCGCCTGGCTCGGGCAGACGTGCACGGCTTCCTGGACGCTCACCAGGATTTCGCCGTCCACCTCGTCCCGCTGCACCAGTACGGTGCCGTCGTCCTCGCTCTGGTCGAACACGGCGGGCTCGGTCAGCACGCACTGCCCTGCCCCCACACACCGATCGCGGTCCGCGATGATTCGCATGGTTCCTCCCTACCAGGTCACGGGCAGCTCGTGCAGCCCGTAGATGGTCGCGTCGTCCTTGAACGGCAGGTCGGCGACCTTCGCGGCCAACCGCAGCCCAGGAATGCGCGCGAAGAGCGTGTCGAACACGATCTGCAGCTCCATCCTGGCCAGATTCTGCCCGAGGCACTGGTGCGCGCCGAACCCGAACGCCACATGGTGGCGCGCGCCGCGTTCGAAGTCGAGGGTGTCCGGGGCCTCGAAGGCCGCCGGGTCCCGGTTCGCCGCGTTGCCGAGCGTGATGACGCCTTCGCCCGCTTTCACCAGCACGCCACCGATTTCGATGTCCTCGACGGCGACGCGGGACGTCGCGGTCTCGGCGATCGTGAAGTACCGGAGGAGTTCCTCGACCGCGTCCAGCGTCCGGCTGGGGTCGTTCTTGATGATCGCGAGCTGGTCGGGGTTCTCCAGCAGCGCGAGCGTGCCGAGCGAGATCATGTTCGCTGTCGTCTCGTGCCCGGCGACCAGCAGCAGGAACGCGAGCGACACCAGCCCGTCGTGGTCCTCGGCGTCCTGTGCCCGCTGGCGGAGCACCTGCCTGCCGAGCAGGTCGTCCTCGGTCGGCGCCTTCTCCTTGCCCGTGACGAGCTGGTCGAGGTAGTCGAGCAGCTCGTCGAAGGCTTCGCCGCGCTCGTCGGCCGGGGTGTGCCGGTTGAGCAGCTTGGCCGTGCGGGCCTGGAAGAAGTCGTGGTCGCGGTAGGGCACGCCGAGCAGTTCGCAGATCACCAGTGACGGCACCGGGAGCGACAGCGCCCGCACCAGGTCGGCGCCGGGCGGCCCGGCGAGCATCGCGTCGATGCGCTCGTCGACGATCTCCTGGATCCGCGGCTGCAGCGCCTTCATCCTGCGGACGGTGAACTCGCCGACCACCTCGCGCCGCGCCTGCCCGTGCTCCGGCGCGTCCATCGTGATGAGCGAGGCCTTGAAGTCCGGCCGCCTGCGCTGGCCCGGCACGATCATTGGGAAGTTCGGGTTGCGCCGGTCGGAGCTGAGCCTCGGGTCGGTGAGCATGGTCCGGACGTCGTCGAGCCGCGTGACCACCCACGCGCGCTGGCCGGTCGGCAGCTCGACCTGGGAGACCGGGGCCTCCTCGCGCATCGTGCGGTACTCGGCGGGCGGCGAGAACGGGCAGGTCCTCGTCATCGGGAAGCTGGCGACTTCGGTGTCCGCGACTTCGGTCATGGGTGTGGTTCCCCTCAATCCAGGCAGTCCGTCGGGAGCGGAGCTATGTGGAGTTTGTTCGTCCACTTGTGAAACCAGGGTACTTAAGCGGAGAGTTTCCGTCCACGTGCAAAGGGGTGATGGTCACGGAACGGACGTACGTTCCGTTGGTCGTTGCCCATGCGAGAATCTCCGCGTCAGTGCTGAGAGGTGACGAGATGACGGCGGACCCCGAGACCCGGCTGCGGGCCGACGCGCGCCGCAACCGCGACCAGATCCTGGCCGCCGCGCGGGCGATCTTCGCCGATCACGGCCCCGACGTGCCGATGGAGGAGATCGCGCGCGCCGCCGCGGTCGGCGTCGGCACGCTCTACCGGCGGTTCCCCGATCGCGAGAGCCTGATCAGGGAGATCGCGCGGGAGAACTTCGACCGGATGCTGAGCCAGGCGCGTGCCGCCGCCGACGAGGAGCCGACGGCGTGGGCGGCGCTCGTCCGGATCCTGCGGCACTCCCACGAGCTGCAGCTGAGCATCCAGCTCGCGATGCTGTCGCCGATGGCGCACGCGGTGCTGCAGAACGACCCGAAGACCGAGGAGTTCCGGACGGGGCTGCTGCGGACCATCGACGAGGTGGTCAGGGCAGGCCAGGCGGAGGGCTCGCTGCGCACCGACATCGACACCGGTGACGTCGCCATCCTGGCCGCGATGCTGCTGCGGCGGGTGCCCAAGGGCCGGTTCACCGCGATCGCGGACCTGGCGACCGACCGGTGCACCGCGATCATGCTCGACGGCCTGCGCGCGGGCGTCGGAACCGCGTTGCCGGGCAGGCCGCTGACCGCCGACGACATCGAGCCCCCCGGCCGCACTACCCCCCGCTGACCGCCGCGGTGCCGTCACGGTGGCTTTCCCTCATGCCGCGAAGGCCACAGTGATGATGTGTGCGCGTTGATTCTGGTGAGGTGGGTGGCGGAAGCGCGGAGCCGCCCGGGGGCTTGGTCTGTGAAGGTCGCCTTCGGGGAATCTGACGCCGCGATCTCGTCCCTCGCGGCGGGCGGCACGGCGACGCTGATGCCCTGAAGGGGCCCTTCGCGGCATCAGATTCCCTCAAGGGCCCCTTCGGGGTATGCGCCCGGGGCAGAGCGGGTCTGTGGAGGCCGCTTCCGTGGCATTCACGCCTATGAAGGCCTTTTTTGGGGCGCCGGCGCGGAGATGAGAATGAGACGTGAGCGGCGAAGTCCCAGTGCATGCTGTGAAGGGCGCCTTGAGGGAATCTGACGCCGCGATCTCGTCCCTCGCGGCGTGCGGCATGGTGGTGCTGATGCCCTGAAGGGGCCCTTCGCGGCGTCTGATTCCCTCATGGGCCCGTTCGGGGTATGCGCCCGGGGCAGAGCGGGTCCGTGGAGGCCGCTTCCGTGGCATTCACGCCTATGAAGGCCTTTTTTGGGGCGCCGGCGCGGAGATGAGAATGAGACGTGAACGGCGAAGTCCCAGTGCATGCTGTGAAGGGCGCCTTGAGGGAATCTGATACCGCGATCTCGTCCCTCGCGGCGTGCGGCACGGTGGTGCTGATGCCCTGAAGGGGCCCTTCGCGGCATCACATTCCCTCATGGGCCCCTTCGGGGCATGCGCCCGGAGCAGAGCGGGTCCATGAAGGCCACATCCGCAGTATGCACGTCGATGAAGGCCCTCTTTCGGGGCGCCAGCGCGGGGATGAGAATGAGACGTGAACGGCGAAGTCCCAGTGCATGCTGTGAAGGGCGCCTTGAGGGAATCTGACGCCGCGATCTCGTCCCTCACGGCGGGCGGCATGGTGATGCTGATGCCCTGAAGGTGCCCTTGGCGGCATCAGATTCCCTCAAGGGCCCTTCAGGGCACCTCGCTTTTGACCTCTACAGGAGCATCCTTCGGGGCATGAGGGTGGTCAGACGCCGAGCGGGTGCCAGACGGTCTTCGGTTCCAGGTAGCGGCGCAGGCGGGCGATGTCCGGCGTCGCGGTCCAGTCCGGCTCGGCGTCCGGCACGGTCAGCACGCGCTTCACGGTGCCCGCCGCTTCGCGCGCCAGGCCCGCGCGGTCCTCCGGCGCGGCCCCGGTCGGGTCGAGCGCGTTGACGTCGCCGTGCGCGGCGAGCCACGAGCCCAGTTCCGACGCCTTGCCGGTGAGGATGTTCGCGACACCGCCGGGCAGGTCCGAGGTGGCCAGCACCTCGGACAGCGTGATCGCGGGCAGCGGCCGTTCGGCGCTCGACACCACCACGGCCGTCGAGCCGGTGGCGAGCACCGGCGCGAGCGCGCTCACCAGCCCCAGCAGCGAGGAGCGCTGCGGCGCGAGCACGCCGACCACGCCGGTCGGTTCCGGGACGGTGAACGAGAAGTACGGGCCAGCCACCGGGTTCGCCGCGCCGAGCACGGTCGCGATCTTGTCCGTCCAGCCCGCGTACCACACCCACCTGTCGATCGCGGTGTCCACAAGGGACTGCGCCTTCTTCGCGGTGGCACCCTCCGAAGCGGACACTTCGGCGATGAACTGGTCGCGGCGGCCTTCGAGCATTTCGGCGACGCGGTAGAGCACCTGGCCCCGGTTGTAGGCCGTCGCCGACGACCAGCCGCCGAACGCCTTGCGCGCGGCGACCACGGCGTCGCGGACGTCCTTCCTGGACGCGTGCGCGGCGTTGGCGAGGAACTTCCCCTTGGTGTCGCTGACCGGGTACACCCGGCCCGACTCGGAGCGGGGGAACTTCCCGCCGACGTAGAGCTTGTAGGTCTTGGCGACGGAGATGCGCTGATCGTCAGACATCGAGGTAGGCCTCCAGCCCGGTCCGCCCGCCTTCGCGGCCGAAACCCGACTCCTGGTAGCCGCCGAACGGGGCGGTGGGGTCGAAGCGGTTGAACGTGTTGGCCCAGACGACACCGGCGCGGAGCTGGTTCGCCATCCACAGGATGCGCGAGCCCTTCTCCGTCCAGATGCCCGCCGAAAGCCCGTACGGCGTGTTGTTGGCCTTCGTCACGGCCTCGTCCGGGGTGCGGAAGGTCAGCACCGACAGCACCGGCCCGAAGATCTCTTCGCGCGCGATGCGCATCGACTGGTGCACGTCGGAGAACACCGTCGGCGCGAAGAAGAAACCCTTGTCCGGCACCGGGCACGGGCTCGTCCACCGCTGCGCGCCTTCGCTCTCGCCGGACTCGACGAGCCCCTTGATCTTCGCGAGCTGCTCGGCGGAGTTGATCGCGCCGATATCGGTGTTCTTGTCCAGCGGGTCGCCCATGCGCAAAGTGGACACCCGGTGGCGCAGCTTCGCCAGCAGCTCGTCCACAATGGACTCCTGGGCGAGCAGGCGCGAACCGGCGCAGCACACGTGGCCCTGGTTGAAGAAGATCCCGTTGACGATCCCCTCCACGGCCTGGTCGAGCGGGGCGTCCTCGAACACCACGTTCGCCGCCTTGCCGCCCAGCTCCAGCGTCAGCTTCTTCGCGGTGCCCGCGACCTGGCGCTGGATGAGTTTGCCGACGTCGGTCGAGCCGGTGAACGCGATCTTGTTGACGTCGGCGTGCTCGACCAGGGAGGCCCCGATGTCACCGGCGCCGGGCAGGATGTTCACCACGCCGGGCGGCAGCTCGGCCTGCTGGCAGATCTCGGCGAACACCAGCGCGGTCAGCGGGGTCGTCTCCGCTGGCTTGAGCACCACGGTGTTGCCGGTGGCCAGCGCGGGCGCGATCTTCCAGGCCAGCATCAGCAGCGGGAAGTTCCACGGGATGATCTGACCGGCGACGCCGAGCGGTTTCGGGTTCGGGCCGAGCCCGGCGTAGTCGAGCTTGTCCGCCCAGCCCGCGTGGTAGAAGAAGTGCGCGGCGGCCGTCGGGACGTCGGAGTCGCGGGACTCCTTGATCGGCTTGCCGTTGTCCAGGCTCTCCAGCACGGCCAGCTCGCGCGAGCGCTCCTGGATCAGCCGCGCGATGCGGAACAGGTACTTGGCGCGCTCGCTGCCCGGCATCTTGGACCAGACCCGGTCGTAGGCCCTGCGCGCGGCCTTCACCGCGGTGTCCACATCGGCCGTCGAGGCGGTGTTGACCTCGGCGAGCACCTCTTCGGTCGCCGGGTTGACCGTCTTGAGCGGCTCGCCGGACCCGTCGACGAACTCGCCGCCGATGAACGGCCGGTAGTGCGGTTTGAGGTTCGCGATCGCGCGGGACTCCGGCGCGGGCGCGTAGTCGAAGATTCCCATCAGTCCACCGTGACGTAGTCGGGGCCGCTGTAGTGGCCGTCGGCCTGGGTGCGGCGTTGCAGCAGCAGGTCGTTGAGCAGGCTCGACGCGCCGAACCGGAACAGGTGCGGGGTCAGCCACTGCTCGCCGGCGACCTCGTGCACGGCGACGAGGTAGCGCACCGCGTCCTTCGTGGTGCGGATGCCGCCCGCGGGCTTCACCCCGCGCAGCTCGCCGGTCTGGGCGTGCCAGTCGTGCACCGCCTGCAGCATCACGTGCGTGACCGGCAGGGTCGCGGCGGGCGAGACCTTGCCGGTGGAGGTCTTGATGAAGTCGCCGCCAGCGAGCAGCGCCAGCCAGGAGGCGCGGCGCACGTTGTCGTAGGTCGCCAGCTCGCCGGTTTCGAGGATGACCTTGAGGTGCGCGGGACCGCAGGCGGCCTTGATCGCCTTGATCTCGTCGAACACCTGCCCGTAGCGGCCTTCGAGGAAGGCGCCGCGGTCGATCACCATGTCGACCTCGGCCGCGCCCGCGTCGACGGCGATCTTCACGTCGGCGAGCTTGATGTCGAGGCTCGTGCGCCCCGACGGGAAGCCGGTGGCGACGCTCGCCACGTTGATCCCGGTGCCTTCGAGCGCTTCGACGGCCGTCGCGGCGAGGTCCGGGTACACGCACACGGCCGCGACCTGGGGAGTGTCCGGCCGGTCGGGGTCGGGCCGCTTCGCCTTCGCGGCGAGCGCGCGGACCTTGCCGTGCGTGTCGGCGCCTTCGAGGGTGGTCAGGTCGACCATCGAGATGGCGGTGTCGATCGCCCAGAGCTTGGCCGCCTTCTTGATGCTGCGCGTGGCCAGCCCCGCGGCCCGCTGCTCGACGCCGACCTGGTCGACGCCGGGCAGGCCGCGCAGGAACCGGCGCAGGCTCGCGTCGTCCCTCGTCGCGTCCTGCAGGGCGGGCGGCAGCGGGGTCTCCGCGGCGCTCGTCTGCGGTGACGTTGCCGTCGTTGCTGTCATGCGGTCGAGTGTATTCGCCGGTCAACGGCCGTGGGCGTGGCCGGGGAGAGGCGCGAAGATCTTCGGGGCCGTTCGCCCGGGATGGCCGCCGGGTGACCGAGCGGCTGCGGGGGCGCGGTCGCGATCACAGCATCCGAGGGCGGTTCCGATGTGCTTGGGATAGAGATGGGGCGACAGGTCTTCTCTTCCTGATCTTGACTCTGCTCGAATTGTCGGTGGTCTTCGGTAGAGTTGAAAATGGGGGCTGCTTTTTGGGTTTTGCTCGCGTGTTTGGGGGGCGCGGTGAAGGTTTACGGCACGCCTTCGGCGCGCCGTTGGCAATCGCCGCTCCTCGGCGCGGGTCGCGTCGTTGGTCACCAGCGGCGATTGCCAACGGAACGAAAACCTTTGGTCGCCTTGGGGTAGCGTCCCCGACGCACTGTCGGTCCCGTATGTTGTTTGGCTTGCGGTTTCATTGTGGGCGCGTTGTGGCAGGTTGTGATCATTTCTGTACCCGATCGGGTGATGGGTTGATTGATAGAATTGTTTTGTGGATGTACTGGAGAAGTCTGACGGTCGGGTTATTTCTGATTCTGCGGAGCATTGGAAGAGGTGGTTCCGGTTTGGGCAGGCGATGTTGTTGCGGCAAATCGCGCAGATGAGTGGGGTGTGGTCGCGAAGATCGGTGCTGGCGTGGGTGGCGTTGTCGTGCAACTGCACCCAAGCCGGGGCGGAGAAGAAGGCGGCGCTCGCTGACGCGTTGACGTCCTACCTGCCGCGCACCCTGGAGGCGTTGGAGAACGGGCTCATTGATGAGGGTATGGCGTCGAAGGTGTTTGAGGCTACCGCGTGTGCGTCTCGGGAGGTGGCGGCTGAGGTGGACTCGCGGTTGACGTTCGAGAACAAGAATCCAGGCTCGTTACGACGGATGGCCAACTCGCTGCTGATGCGGGTCGATCCCGAGGGGTATGAGCAGCGGCGGCGGGCCAAGACCGCCGCGCGGATGGTGGAGATCCGGCACGGGGATCACGGGTCCTCGACGTTGTTCGCGGAGTTGCCCTCGGATCGGGCGCAGGCGATCTATGCCCTGTGTGACCGGTACGCGTTGGACAAGAAGCGCCAAGGCGACGTGCGCACCATGGACCAGCTCAGAGCCGATGGCCTCGTGGAGCTGTGCCTGGGTGGGGAGTGCGGCGGTAAGCCGACGGCGCAGGTCTTCGTCTACATCGACCTGCCGACCCTGATGGGCCTGCGGAACAACCCCGCCGAGCTGGCCGGGTGCGGCGAGATCTCACCGGAGATGGCGCGCGAGATCGCCTTCGACTCGAACTCGGTGTGGAACCGGATCGTGTCCGAGCCGATGACCGGGCTACCGATCGACATGGGCCGCAAAAGCTACCGGCCGTCGAAAAAGATGCGCAGGTACGTCCAGGTCTTGCACCGCACCTGCTACCTGCCGGGCTGTTTCCGGCCCGCCCAGTACAGCGACCTCGACCACATCCAGCCCTGGAGCGAAGGCGGCGGCACCGACAAAGTCAACTTCCGACCCTTCTGCCGCGTGCATCACGGCCTGTGCGATGAACCCGGCTGGGAATTCCACACCGGCGACGACGGCACCATCACCGTCACCACCCCCGACGGCCGCACCTACACCGAAAAACCGACCGGGTTCATCTAGCGGATCGACTTACTCTTCGATCTGCTTGGTGGGCTTTTCGCGCGGCTTGCGGACCACCGTCACGCCGCCCCAGAACGCGAAACCGGTGATCTTGACGACCGGGGCGCCTGCCGACGGTGCGGGGCGGTCGCTGCGATCGTTGAGTTCGAAGCCGCCCATGATGCCGATGCCGTTCACGTCGACGACGATGTCGTCCGGCACCACGATGTCGATGCCGCCCATCACGGCGACAGCGGTGATGGTGGAGTTCTTCACCGCGAAGCGGGCGTGGCGCAGGTCGATCTCGACACCGCCCCAGAACGCGACACTGGTGTGCTGCGGCGGGACCACCCAGCTGCCCTTGCGGCTGGCGCCCGACATGAACGCGAACGACATCTGCGAGCCAGCGGTGCCGCCGATGCGGCTGTCCGGCCCGGTGACCGTGTGTGACTGGGCGGGCTGGATCGCCCCGCCCGGCGTCGCGGTGACACCGGGTAGGTCCACGACCACGGGTTCAAGTTCCTTGAGCGTTTTCGCTGCGTACACGGTGTCGAGGCGCTCTTCGAGTTCTTCGACCGTGATCCGGCCCTCGCCGAGGGCGTTGTGCAGAATCTGGGCGAACCGCTCACGATCGGCGTTCGACGCACGCATGGCCGGAAGCTCAGGCACAGGGGACTCATCCGTCACCCGGAGGAGCTTAGCGGGTCTGATGTCGCAGGAAGGCCAGCCAGGCGGAAGTCGGCAAGGTCAGCGCGCCGCCGGGCCGGTCCTTCGTGTCCCGGACTCGCACGGCCACCGGCGCTACCGCAACCTCGACACAGTTGGCCTGGTCGCTGCTGTAGCGGCTCTTCCGCCAGTGTGGCGCTGCGGTCATGGATTGCGCTCCTCCGGAGTGATCAGCTCGCTTGAAACACTGGCAATTAGCCGCCCAGAGTCTTCGGGTGACAATGCTATGGCACGAAGCTCTCGCCAGGCGACCCTCACACTGTCCACATGCTCACCTTCTTCGAGGAAGCTGCTGGTTCCTCGGCTTTCGACGTAGGCAAGTGCCGGACTGCCAGGTGATTCGAGAAGAACGAACGGTCCGGTGAGACCGGGGTGGGCGCCGGAAGCGAATGGCACGACCTGGAGGGACACCTTCGGGCGCTCCGCCAGGTGGAGCAGGTGCCGGAGTTGCGTTCGCATCACCTCCACACCGCCCACTGGGCGCCGCAGGACCATCTCATCGATAACGAGATGCACCACGGGAGCCTGACGGCGACTGAAGATCACTTGTCTTGTCATCCGAGCCGCCACCAGATTTTCCACTTCGCTTTCGGAGAGTCGTGAGTTGACTCCGTGCATGATCGCGCGCGAGTAGTCAGGTACCTGGGCCAAGCCGGGAACGATTATCGGCTCGTAGTTGCAAATCGCAGTCGCTTCGTTTTCGAACCGGATCAGGTCATGCCAGTTCGTCGGCAGCTTTCCGTGGATCTCGTGCCAGTTCCGCTCTTCCCCCTCGCGCACGAGCGCCAGCAGCTCTTGCCGCTTCGCCGCCGGACACTGCAAGAAACCCAGCACGGTGGCCACATCGTCGGCGTAGAGGCCGCGATCGCCGGTCTCCATGCGACTGATCTTGCTCTCCGAGCAGTCGACCCCTACCGCAACGTCCTTGCAGCTCAGCCCGCGGTCACGGCGCAGTGACCGCAGCTCGGCGGAGACCCGCCGTTGCCGGACGGACACTCCCTTGCGCTTGCTCATCGCCTCCCCTTTCGCTCCACGATCACCCTCGTGTCTTGCCACCGGGGCACGAAAGGAGAGCCACCCGAAGGAAGTTTGCGTGCCCGATTGGCAAGGTTGAAGGATTTGGCGAGTGAGCCTGTGGAGGAAGAAACCTATGCAAAGAAGCTGGACCATCAGCGGGACCTACGCCACCTGGAAGATGACCGTCGACATCGAACCACCCGACGAACCCGCGCGCCTCGACGGGTACTGCGTGAAGGAGTGGCCAGCCGAACGGCTGGCACCGGTGATCGGGCACTTCTTCGAGGCGGTGAACTTCTACGAGCTGAGCCGTGACGCCGAGGACACGATGAAAAGCGCTTGACCGCCGACGATCCCGAAACTGTCGGTGGTCGCCGCGATCATGGTTCCACCAGCGACCACGGCAATGGTCGCGTTGTCAGCAAGAGGGGAGACCGGATGGGGGGCAACCGCGGTTCCGCCGCGTGCCGCGGCCGGGGCGGCACGAGTACTACGGATCCACCCTGGTGGGCTGAGCCCGTCCGTGGGCGGTCGCCGCCGTATTAGGGTGACCGTCCATGGATGTGCGAGTCGTCGATCACCCGCTGGCGAAGGCCAGGCTCTCCACCATGCGCGACGCGCGCACCGACAGTGCCGCGTTCCGCGCCGCGCTGCACGAGCTGACCGTCATGCTGGTCTACGAAGCCACCCGTGACGCGCCGGTGCGCACCGAGCGGATCCACACGCCGGTCGCCCGCACCGACGCCTACCGGCTGGCGAACCCGCCGCTGCTGGTGCCGGTGCTGCGCGCCGGGCTCGGCATGGCGGACCAGGCGCACAAGCTCATCCCGGACGCGCAGATGGGGTTCGTCGGGCTCGCGCGCGACGAGGAGACGCTGCAGCCGACGCCCTACATGGAGTCGCTGCCGGAGAACCTCGCCGAGCGGCCCGTGCTGGTGCTCGACCCGATGCTCGCCACCGGCGGGTCGATGGAGTTCACCATCCGCCTGCTCACCGGGCGCGGCGCCACCGACGTCACCGCGATCTGCGCGCTCGCCGCGCCGGAGGGCATCGCGCACCTGGAGCAGTCCGGGTTGCCGCTGCGCGTGGTCACCGCCAGTATCGACGAACGGCTGAACGACTCCGGGTTCATCGTTCCCGGCCTCGGCGACGCGGGCGACCGGCAGTACGGCTCGCGGTAGAAACACCCGCGCCGGTGCCGGGCACTGACCCGGTGTGAGACCCGATGCGCGACGAACGGTGGCCGAGATGCCGGGGGAGGAACTCGGCGACGCCGAGCTGTGGTCCCGCGCCGCCGCCGGCGACGAGGACGCTTTCGGCGACCTGTTCGAGCGGCACGCGCAGGCGGTGTGGAACCACGCCTACCGCCTGACCGGATCGTGGGCCACCGCCGAGGACCTGGCGTCGGCGACGTTCCTGATCGCGTGGCGGCGCCGCGGCGAGGTGACGCTCGTGCGCGAGAGCGCGTTGCCGTGGCTGTACACGGTGGCCGGGAACCTCGCCAGATCGGAGTTCCGCAGCGCGGGGCGAAGGCTGCGGCTGCTGAACCGCGTGCCCGCGCCAGCCGACGAGGCGGACCACGCGGACGCGGTCGTCGACCGGATGGACAGCGAAGAACGCCTCCGGCAGGCGATCGACGCGGTGCGCCGGTTGCCGAAGTCGCAGCGCAAGGCCGTCGAGCTGTGCCTGCTCGGCGATCTTTCGATCGGCGACGCCGCCGAAGCGCTCGGGATCAGCGAAACCACCGTCCGCGTGCACCTTTCACGCGCCCGCGCCCGCCTGCGCAAGCTGTGCGAGGAGGAACTGTCATGACCCTCCCCCCTCGGCGCGAACTTCCCGACGACGTCCGCGAACGCATGCGGGCCGCGGTCCGCCACGGCATGGCGGAACCGCGTCCGCGGCGCCGTGGCAGCGCCGTGCTGGCCGCCGCGGCGGTGGTCGTGCTGGCCGCGGGCGCGGTGACCGCGGTGACCATGACGCGCGCCGCTCGCGATTCGTCCCCGGCGGTACCGCGGATCGAGCCGCCGCCCCCCGGTTTCACCTTGGACACCGCCCGTGCGAACGCGCAGCTCGACCGCTGCTGGGACGCACTGGGCACAGCGGGAAACCGGGGCTCCTACCCGGACCGTGACCGGTGGCGCCCGGTGTTCGAGAAGTCGAGCGATCCGGCGGCCCTGGACGGTTCCGGCGTCCAGGTGGTCGCCGTCCGCGCCGATGACCGCGTGCTGTTCTGCGAAACCACGGCCACCAGCGCCACCGTCTCCGCCGATCCGATGGCGGACGCGGTCGGCTTCCCCGCCGGGATCTCGCTGTTCAGCGCGAGCGGAACCATCGCGGGGTCGGCGGGGCCGGGTATCGGGTCGCTCCGGGTGACTGGCCGCACCGGGATCAGCAGCGGCGCCGACACCTTCGGCATCGACGTGTCGGTCGGTGACGGGCTCTTCGTGGCGTTCGCCCCGGCGAAGCCCGTCACCGGGATCGAGGTGTCCGTTGCCCCGGCTTCGGTGGCACCACCGCCGGGCCGGAACATCGTGACGACCGGTGTTTCGCAGGCCAGGTACCCGGTGCCCAAGCTGCGCCAGGCGTGGGCCGTGGTCGACCGGCCACGGGCACCGGCACCGGATCGCGCCTCCCCCGAAGGGAGGCTGCTCGGCGCCTGTCTCGCCTCGACCGGTGTTTCCTTCGATGCCGCGAGCTACGCGCCCGCCGCCAGGCTGGAGGCGAACGGCGCGGCACTCGTCATGGGCCAGGCGCAGGGCCGGGTGATCGCCTGCGCGCGATCGGCAGGGCCGGGGCAACCGTTCTACTCGATGACCGTGGTGCCCTATCCGGAGACCGCGGGGGCGGTGCGGGCCAAGCTGTGGTCCGGCATCGACGGTGCGAAGGCACTCGTCGGCAGCGCCCCCGTCGCCGGCGCGAAGATCACTTTGGACTTCGGCGGCGGTGTGGTCGCCGAGGCGCCGATCGTGGACGGCACGTTCGCGGCGGCCAAACCGGCGGGACTGGTCGAAGACCGCCCGCTCCGCTGCACCGCGGTGGTGACCGACGCGCGGGGCAGGCCGCTGGCCCCGGCGTTCGAGGTACCGGTCGGCGGCTGATCAGCGGAGCCAGCCTCGTGCGTTCGCGCGCAGGGCGGCCTCGAACACGGCGTCGACGGCGAAATCGGGCGGCAGGTTGCCGTTCAGCTCCAGCGACACCAGCCCGTGCACCTGGCCCCAGCAGGCGAGCGCGATCCCGGCGGGTTCCTGGTCGGCGAAGACACCCGCTTCGACGCCGTCGCGCACGACGTTCTCCAGGGTGGCGATGGCGTCGAGTGACAGGCGTTTCGCCTCGTCGTTGGGCTCGAACCCGGGGACGGCCTTGGTGAACATGATCAGGTACAGGTGCGGGTCGGCCAGCGCGCTGCGGCGGTAGGCGATGCCGAGCCGCACCATGTCCTCCACCGGATCGCCCGATCTCGGCACGTCGTCCAGCCGGTCCTGGAACCGCTGGAACCCCTCGACGTACAGCGCGTTCACCAGATCGGGTTTGCTGCCGAACAGGGAGTAGACGGCCGTGGTCGAGGTCCCCGCGTCGGCGGCGAGCTTGCGCAGGCTCAGTGCCTTCGGGCCGTCGAGCGACAGCAGTTCGCCCGCGCGGTCGAGCAGCCTGAGGCGGAGCGCGTCGTCGTGGGTGCGGGGCCGTGGCATGTGCTGAGCGTAACCGAACGGGGGTGCCGAACGGGTGCGATCGCAGTTGACCTGGAGTGCGCTCCAGGTCGTACTGTCCCTGTCATGAGCTACTCGATAGCGGAAGCCGCGCGACGTAGCGGACTGTCGATCGACACCCTCCGGTACTACGAGCGCATCAAACTGCTCGAACCGCCCGCACGGGACGCGGCGGGCAGGCGGGCCTATTCGGACGAAGACCTTTTGTGGCTGGGGTTCCTCACGAAGCTGCGCACCACCGGCATGCCGATCCGACTGATGCGCGAGTACGCCTCACTGCGCCGCCGCGGGGTCGCCGGCGCCGGTCGACGCAAGGCGATCCTGGTCGAACAGCGCCGCACGGTCGCGGAGCGGATCGCCGAACTCCAGTCCTGTATGGACGTGCTCGACTACAAGATCGAGAACTACGAGCAGATCGAACGCAAGCTCGCCACGGAAAACAATCCCAAGGTGGAGGGACTCACCGCGTGATCACCAAGAAGCTCGGCGCGCTCGAAGTCGGCGCGCAGGGTCTCGGCTGCATGGGCATGAGCCAGGCCTACGGCGTGCGCGACAACGAAGCGGAGTCGATCGCCACGATCCACCGCGCGCTCGAACTCGGCGTGACGCTGCTCGACACGGCGAACGTCTACGCCGACGGCGTCAACGAGGAACTGGTCGGGCGCGCGATCCGCGAGAGCGGCGTGAACCGCGACGACATCGTGCTCGCCACGAAGTTCGGCATCGTCTGGACCGATGGCCAGATGAGCGCCAGGGGCGGCGCGGCCTACGTCAAGGAGTGCTGCGAGGCGTCGCTGCGCAGGCTCGGGCTCGACCACATCGACCTGTACTACCAGCACCGCGTCGACCCGGACACGCCGGTCGAGGAGACCTGGGGCGCGCTGGCGGAACTGGTCGAGGAGGGGAAGATCCGGTACGCCGGGATCTCCGAGGCCAGCGCCGAGTCCATCCGGCGCGCGCACGCCGTGCACCCGGTCACCGCGCTGCAGAGCGAATGGTCGCTGTGGACGCGGGGCATCGAGGACGAGGTGCTGCCGACCTGCCGCGAGCTCGGCATCGGGATCGTGCCGTTCTCCCCGCTCGGCCGCGGGTTCCTCACCGGCCAGGTCACCTCGGTGCAGGACCTGCCAGAGGACGACATGCGCCGCCGCTTGCCGAGGTTCGCCGGGGAGAACTTCGACAAGAACCTCGCGATCGTCGAGGCGTTGCGCGCGCTCGCGGAGGAAAAGGGCGTCACCGCCGGTCAGCTCGCGCTCGCCTGGGTGCAGCACCACGGCGACGACGTCGTGCCGATCCCCGGTACGAAACGGCGCAGGTACCTGGAAGAGAACGTCGCGTCCGTCGAGATTGCACTGAACTCACTGTCCGAATCGGACCTCAAGGCGATCGAGGACGCGGCGCCCGCGAGTGCCGTCGCCGGTGCGCGGTACCCGGAGAGCCTTTCCCGCGCGGCGGGCAAATGAGAGGCAGGGAAAATGGCTGACTCCCGTCGGCTCGGCGCGCTCGAAGTCGGCGCGCAGGGCCTCGGCTGCATGGGCATGAGCGAGTTCTACGGGACCGGGGACGACACCGAATCGGCCGCCACGATCCACCGGGCGCTCGAACTCGGCGTCACCCTCTTCGACACGGCCGACATGTACGGCATGGGGCGCAACGAAGAACTGGTCGGCCGGGCGCTTCGGGGAAGCTCCGTGAAGCGCGAAGACTACGTGCTGGCCACGAAGTTCGGCATCGTCCGGGACCCGGAGAACGCCGACCAGCGCGGCGTCCGCGGCGACGCGGCGTACGTCCGCCAGGCCGCGGAGCTGTCGCTGGCGAGGCTCGGGCTTGACCACATCGACCTGTACTACCAGCACCGCGTCGACACCTCGGTGCCGATCGAGGAGACGGTCGAGGCGATGGCCGGGCTCGTCGAGCAGGGCAAGGTGCGGTACCTCGGGCTGTCCGAGGCCGGTGCGGAGACGATCCGCCGTGCGCACGCCGTGCACCCGATCACCGCGGTGCAGACCGAATGGTCGCTGTGGTCGCGCGACATCGAGGACGAGGTGGTGCCGACCTGCCGCGAGCTCGGCATCGGGATCGTCCCGTATTCACCGCTCGGGCGCGGATTCCTGACCGGGCGGTTCACCTCGAAGGACGACTTCGGCGACGGTGACATCCGGCAGAGCAGGCAGCCGAGGCTCGCGGATGGGAACCTCGAAAAGAACCTCGCCATCGTCGAGGCGTTGCGCGCGCTGGCCGCGGAGAAGGGCGTGACCGCGGGGCAGCTCGCGCTGGCGTGGGTGCAGGGCCGCGGCGGTGACGTCGTCCCGATTCCGGGGACCAAGCGGCGCAAGTACCTCGAAGAGAACCTCGCCGCCGTCGAACTCCGGCTGTCGGACGAGGACCTCGCGGCGATCGAGCGGGCCGTGCCCGCCGAGGCCGTGGCGGGCTCGCGCTATCCCGAAGAGGGCCTGAAGCTCGTCGGCCGGTGAGGCGCCCATAGCGGGTGCGGGGGCCGTGCTCCCGCACCCGCTATGGGAGAATCCGGACCCGTGCGGTGCGAACTTGTGCAGGTGAACGTCCTCGCCGGTGATGCGGAGCCGGGCGAGGGAAGGCGACATTGAGGGTGGCGTCCCACCCCAGTCGTCCTTGTTCCGCCTGACCACCGAGGGATTCCCGTGAAGACCGACAACAGCCCCGCCAGGGGTACCCGCGACCTGCTCCCGGCCAGTGTGGCCACCCGTGACCGCGTGCTCGGCCTCATCCAGGACGTGTACCGCCGCTTCGGCTACCAGCGCATCGAAACGCCCGCGCTGGAGCGGATCGAGCGGCTGACCGCGGGCCAGGGCGGGGACAACGAGAAGCTGCTGTTCCGCATCCTGCGCCGCGGTCTCGACGAGCGGCTGCCCGCCGAGACCGAGGTCAACGGCCTGGTCGACATGGGCCTGCGCTACGACCTGACGGTGCCGCTCACCCGGTTCTACAGCCAGTACCGCGCCGAGCTGCCGCAGCCGTTCCGGTCGTTCCAGTTCGGGCCGGTGTGGCGCGCCGAGCGTCCGCAGAAGGGCCGCTACCGGCAGTTCCACCAGTGCGACATCGACGTGATCGGCGAAGCGAGCGTGCTCGCCGAGGCGGAACTGATCGAAGCCACCACCGCCGCGCTGGCCGCGGTGGGGCTGTCCGGCACCACCGTCCGGCTCTCCGACCGCCGCTTCCTGTCCGCGCTGGCGACCGCGGCCGGGGTGCCGCAGGACGCGCACGCCGGGTTCTTCGTCACCGTCGACAAGCTCGACAAGATCGGCTGGGACGGCGTCACCGCGGAACTCACCGGTGACCGCGGCCTCGACGCGTCCGTCGCGAGCGCCGCGCGCGAGAAGATCGAGGCGCTGGCTGATCTGCCAGCCGACAAGGTCGCCGCGGTGCTCGCCGACGTCGTGCCGGGGCTGCCTTCCGACGTCGTCACCGATCTCGCCACCACCGCCGAATGCCTCGCGGGGCTGCCCTGCTCGTGGGCGTTCGACCCGACACTGGTGCGGGGGATGGGGTACTACACCGGGCAGATCTTCGAGATCACGCACCCGGACGCGGCGGGCTCGATCGCGGGCGGCGGCCGGTACGACGAGCTGATCGGGCGGTCGATCGGCACCGACGTGCCCGCGTGCGGGTTCTCGATCGGCTTCGAACGCATCGTGGACCTCGTCGCCGCCGAGCCGCCGGCCGACCGCGTCGCCGTGCTGTACGAGGCGGATGTCCCGGTGCCGCAAGCGCTTGCCGTGGCGCGGCGGCTTCGGGAAGAGCGCGGCGGGGTGGTGTCCGCGGTGAAGCGCGGCGGCAAGTTCCCGGCTCAGCTCACCAGGCTGGAAGGCTGGGGCTTCACCGGTTTCCTTTCCCTGAAGGCGGATCAGGATCCCGGCGAAGTCCGCCCGCTCGGCAAGTCCTGACCTCCGCGCTTTCCGTTGTCCCCGAAGGCCACCACGACGGCGCTGGATGCCGTCATGGTGGCCTTCGCGGCATCCAGTGCGGTGAAGGATGCTCCTTTAGAGGCCGGGTGCAAGGTTCGTTGCGCATACCCTGAAGGTGCCCTTGGGGGCTTGGGGGCTTGGGCGTGCCGTGTGCCGTGAGGGGCGGGATTGGGGCGTCAGATTCCCTGAAGGTGCCCTTGGGGGAATGGGCTGGGATTTCGCGGCTCTTTCTCGTTTCCGTGCTGGTGCCCTGCAGGGGGCCTTCAGCGGCGTGAGTGTCGCGGATGTGGCCTTCGCGGGGCCTGCCCTGCTCGGGCCGCGTGCCCTGAAGGTGCCCTTGAGGGAATGTGATGCCGTGAAGGGCACCTTCAGGGCATCAGCCCCGGCAAGCTCCCCGCCACGAAGGGTGAGTTCGCGGCGTCAGATTCCCCGAAGGCGACCTTCAGTCATCTGTGTCCCCTGGGGACGTCCTGCCAGGGGTGAAAATAGGGGCGCGCCTCCGCTGGAGGGGCGATCCTGCTGTGCCCGGCGAATCTGCTTATTTACGAGCCAGGGCATGGGCATTGCCGTGCCGTGCGTCGTGCCGTGCGCCGTGCCGTGCGCCGTGAGGGGCGGGATTGGGGCGTCAGATGCCCCGAAGGTCACCTTCAGGGACCAAGCCCCGCCACCCATCTCACCGGAATCGACGCGCACACATCATCACGGTGGCCAGCACGGCATAAGTGTCGGTGCCCGGGGCTAACCTCGCGGCTGTGACTGAGACCTCATCCCATCTGAACGTGACAGCCGGGGCTTATGGCGCCGTCGCCGATCTCTACTTCGACCTGGCCCGCGACGACATGGATTCCCTGCCACTGGACCGGGCCATGATCGGCGCCTTCGCCGACCTGGTGCGGCCCGCCGCCGGGCTCACCGGCGATCTCGGGTGCGGTCCAGGGCAAATGTCGGCCATGCTGACCGGGATGGGGCTCGACGTGCTCGGCGTCGATCTCACGCCGGAGATGATCGACATCGCCCGCGCGCACTACCCCGGCCCGCGCTTCGAGGTCGGTTCGATGGACGCGCTCGACCTCGCCGACGGCGCGCTCGTGGGCATCGTCTCGTGGTACTCCGTCATCCATGCCCTGCCCACGGAGCTGCCGAAGTACTTCGCCGAGTTCCGCCGGGTGCTGGCGGCGGACGGGCACCTGCTGATCGCCTTCTTCGAGTCGGAGGACGGCAAGGTCGAGCCGTTCGACCACAAGGTGACCACGGCGTACCGCTGGCCGATCGACGAGATCCGCGACCTGGCGCACGAGGCCGGGTTCACCGAAGTCGGCCGGATGCTGCGTGCGCCGGGGGAGGAGGAGCGGAAGCTCCGCCGGGGCCATCTCCTGCTGCGCGCCGTATCCGGCCAAAGTGGACAAACCGAGACCCGGTGATCGTGTCGTCACCGTTGGTTCAATAACGGTGTATTGAGGGCATTCGGTTGTTTGCCGATTACTTTCGGCGACAACGGGAAAAGCGGCCAAGTACCGGCGGATAATCAATCGGGGCTATCCGGGCAGTATCGCGGGGACATGGGCGAACGGTCATGAAAATGGGTGGCACGTTCGTATCCCGCAAGGAGTTCGCCCATGTCTTCGCCCGCCGCGCTGGCCGCCACCGAGTGGCGTCCGCGGCGGCGGAATGCGCGGCTGCGCGTGCTGCTGAAACATCCCGCGGTGAGTCCTTATGTCCGGCTCGGCGCTTTCGTCTGCGTGGTCAACGCCCTTGTCGTGCTGGCATCCGACCCGCTGCCCGACCCGGCCGATCTCGCCCTGGTGAACCTCGCGGTCGCGGTGCTCATCCGGCAGCGCCTGGTGGTGAACGCCCTGTTCCGTGCCGTGCTGCGGGTGCCGTTGAGCTGGCCGTACCCCGTCCGGTGGGCCGCCGGGAAGGTGTCGCACTTCGGCGGTATCCACGTCGGCGCCGCCACCTGCGGCGTCCTCTGGTACGTCGTCGCCACGATCGGCTCGGTGTCCGAAGTGGAGCATGGGCGGAAAGCGCCCTCGTCGCTGATCCTGTCCGCGGTCATCGCGGCCGGGCTGGTGGTGATGACCGCGGCGGCCACCCGCCCGGTGCGCGAGCGGTGGCACGACTTGTTCGAGCGGACGCATCGCTGGATCGGCTGGACGCTGCTCGTTCTCATGGTCGCCGACGTTTTTGCCGCCGCGATCGCGCGCGTGGGATTTTCGTGGCGCCTCGTCGTGGTCGCGCTCGTGGCGTTGAGCGCCGCACTGCCGTGGCTTTCTTTGCGGCGCGTGCCGATCGTGGTCGAACGGCTTTCCCGGCATGCGGCCGCGGTGCGATTCCCGCATCCGAATTGGGTGCCGCTCGGTTCGGCGATCGCGTTCAGCAGAGCGCCGTGGCGCGAGTGGCATCCGTTCGCGATCGTCGGTTCCGGTACCGAAGGCCGCGGCGAGGTGATCGTTTCCCGCGCGGGCGACTGGACCTCCCGGTTCATCGACGACCCGCCGGACCACATCTGGCTCAAGGGCGGCGCGACCGCCGGGATGGGTTCGGTGGAAGCGCTGTTCCCGCGCGTCCTGTTCGTCGCCACGGGCAGCGGCATCGGCCCGCTGATGACCGTCATGACCAGGCGCACCATGCCGTTCCGCGTGCTGTGGGTGACTCGTGACCCGCTGGCCACCTACGGCGAGGAGCTGACCGCGCGCGTCCGGGGCCTCGATGCCGACGCGGTCGTCTGGGACACCACTCGCCACGGGAAGCCGGACACCGTGCGGCTGGTCGAGCAGTGCCAGGCGGAGTTCGGCGCGGAGGCGGTCATCTGCGTTTCGAACAAGAAGCTGACCTGGGCGGTGGTCGGCGGGATGGAGGCTTCCGGCGTCGCCGCCTACGGCGCGATCTGGGACTCCTGAACGACGTTTAGCCCGCTAACTGCAGGCCACGGGCCATGACCAGGCGGACGTCGTGCAGGGCGCTCAATGCCTTCAGCGGGTCGCCGTCGACGACGAGCAGGTCGGCGCTGTAGCCCGCGGCGAGCCTGCCGGTCACCTCGCCGAGCCCGAGCACGCGCGCGCTGTCGACGGTCGCGATTTCGAGGATCCTGGTGCGCGAAAAGCCGAGCCATTCGTACAGTTCGAGCCCGCCGACGGGGTTGTCGAACACCGAACCGGGCAGGCCGGCGTCGGTGCCCGCGATGAGCGTGACGCCGAGCCCGTCCATCCAGGTCAGCCTGCCGTAGACCTTCTTCGCGATCTCGGGCCCCATCCGGTCGCGCATCATCCGCCAGTTCGGGCTGCTCGTCGAGCAGGCCGCGATGCCCCGCTCGGCCATCTTCTTCGCAACGTGCTCGCGCAGGTCCGTCTGCTGCGGCGCGACCATCCACGTGCAGTGCTCGATCGTGCTGACCCCGGCTTCGACGGAGGCTTCGATCGCGTCGGCGCCGTGCGCGTGCGCCGCCACCGGCAGCCCGTGCCGCCCGGCGTGCTCGACGAGCACGCCGAGCTGCCGCGCGTCGAACTGCGACTCCCACATGTTCGCGCCGCCCGGCGTCATCTGGCCGCCGCTCGCCATCACCTTGATCACGTCGGCGCCCGCCGCGGCGTTCGCGTCGACGAGCGCGCGGATCTCGTCGTCGCCGGTGGTCTCGCCGCCGAAGAAGTGGCAGTGCCCACCCGGCACCGTGATCGGCGCGCCCGCCGCGAGGATCCGCGGGAGTGTCTCGTCCGCCCGCGCCCGTACGGCGAACGCGAGACCGTCACGGTCGCCGAGGTCCCGCACCGTGGTGACGCCACTGCGGAGAAGTTGTCGCGCGCGTTCGATGCCACCCGCGATCAGGGCGTCCCCGCTCGTTTCCGCGAGCGTGCCGACGGGATCCTTCCCCGCGTCGAACGCGAGGTGGACGTGGCAGTTGACCAGGCCGGGCAGCACGGTCGCGTCGCCGAAGTCGTGGTGTACCGCGTCCGGCGAAGCCTGCGCCAGCACGTCGGCCCGCGCGCCGACGGCGACCACCGATTCGCCGCGGACCAGCACCGCCCCGTCCCGGATCGGAGCCGACGGTTCCGGCAGCACCTGCCGCGCCGTGAGCACGGTTTCCTCGGCCGTCATAGACCACCTTCCGGGTTCAGCCCACCGCGCGGGCGAGCGCGAGCAAGGGTTTCACGTCGGCTTCGAGGTCGCTCGCGCCGCCGGGCAGTACGAGCTTGGCCTTGCCGTCGCTCTTCTCGCCCGCTTCGCGCCGTGCGAGCGCGGCCTCCAGCTCGGCCGCCGCGCCGCGCGGGTTCTCGGCGGCGAGCGCGGTCAGGTCGGTGCCGAGGAACGGGCTGAGCTGCACGAGACCGTCCCGGATCTCGATCACGCGGCGGTAGTACTGGCGGTGCACGTGCTGCGGGCGGAGCCAGTCGAGCCGGCGGCCGCGGCCCGTCCTGAGCACGACGGTGGGGAACGACCGCGACATCAACGTCCACAACGGACTCAGCTCGCGGTATTCGCGGCGGTGGCGCCGCCGCCGTGCCAGCGCGGACACCCTGGCGCGCAGGCCCGGGTAGCAGATCCCGGCGAGGAACAGCGCGGTGCCGACGATCACCAGCGGCACCCCGAGCTGCAGCAGGATCCGCCACGACGGCCCGAACGCCCACGCCACCACGATGTACAGCGCGCGTAGCACGCTGCCCGCCGCCGCGCAGCCGAGCCCGATCGCGCCCAGCCGGAGCCCCGAGCGCAGGTTGCGGTCCGCGTCGCGCAGGTACCGCAGCATCCACCGCACGCACGCGCTCAGGCCGTAGATCATGTACAGCCCGGCGCCGAGGTAGAACAGCGCGATACCGGGGATGTGCACGCGCGCCGGGTTCAGGCTCATCCCGCGGACCTCGACCGGGGTGATCGCCGTCGCGACGACCATCAGCACGAGATCCGCGGCCAGCGGGAGCAGTTCGAACGCGGCCCGCCGGTGCGGGCGGGTGTCGACCGTCGCGCCGACGAAGAAGACCAGCAGCGCACACAGCCCGGCCGCGAGCAGCGCGTTGTTGAGCAGCCTGCCCGCGCCGTGTCCCAGCACGCCGTCGACGGCGTCGTCGATCGCCTGCTGCTGGAACAGGAAGCTGATCGCGACGCACGTGATGGTGATCGTGACCGCCCAGTTCGGCAGCGATCGCGGCGCCCGCGCGAGCAGGTGGATCCGCCAGCCGAGCGCGGCCGCGAAGAGCAGTGCCGCGCCGATGTTGAGCGGGTTCAGGAAAGCGGTCACAGCCAGCCCTGGCGATCGCCGAGCGCGTCCTGGATGCGGCGGAGGTCGTGGTCGCCCGCGGCCTTCGGGATCGTGTAGTTCAGCACCGACGCCCATTCCAGGATGATCGTGGCGACCGTTTCGGCCTCCCACTCGTGCGCTTCGTCGTAGGAGGTCCGGCGAAGCGCCCTGCGGACGGCGTCGCCGTCGATGTCCGGTGGCAGGCCGGGGAGGAAGTCGTCCGGCTCCGCGTCGCCCATCGCGTGGTGGTCGGCGAGGATGTGGCCCAGTTCGTGCAGGATGATGTGGTCCTGGTGGGACCGGGTGGTCTCCTGCTGGAAGAAGACGTAGTCCGCGCCCGCGGTGGCGATCCAGCAGCCGAACGGCCCCGGCACCTCGAGCGGGTAGGGCATCAGCCGGATCGGCTTGCCGCGCTGCGCGCCGAGGCGTTCGCAGAGCTCGGGGACATCGAGCGGGGGTTCGATGTGGAGCTGTTTGAGGAGGCGGCGACACCGCCGGCGCAGTTCGCGTTCCTTCATGTAGCTCAGTTTCCGGTCGGTTTGTCCCGATCTGTCCGTTCGTATCGTTCCACGAGTTCGAGTAGATCCATAATCTGGCGGCGGCCCTCCGGAGACAACTCCTGGGCGCGCATCGCCATCAGCCGGGCTTCGCCCGCGCCGTCGGCGCGCGGTGCCTCGCCGCGGTCGACCTCCTCGGCCACCTGGTCGTCGAAGAAGTAGGCGACCGGGACGTCGAACAGCTTGGCCAGCGCTTCGACGTAGTGGATCTTGGGGTTGATCCGCTTGCCGGTGGCGAGTTGCTGGATGTAGGCGGGCGACATCGCGGGCCCGCCCGTCTCGTCGATGGCGGAGGACAGCTCGCGGTAGCTGTGCGGTACGCCACCCGATGCCCTGGCACCCTCGATGAGAGTGCTCAGCTTCTGGGCGAAAGTTCTTCGCCGGGTCACGCCGCCTCCAGTGTCTTGCCGGACACCAGCCCCCGGGCCGGCCCCATGTGCGGTGCTGCGTGACTGCCACTCGCGGCAGCCCCCGGCTCACGCTCCGCCGTTCCCGTCGGACGAGTCTAGCGCCCGAACGTCTGTACGCATCTGTTGACAGCATGCGTATGCAGTGGTTTACAGTACGGGCATTCGCTCACCGCTGCGCGGCCTCTCGTCTCGAGTCCGGGTGCTGGGGGTGTCCGGAGTCGAGGCGAGAGGCCGCATTCGAAGTGACTTTGGTCACTCGAATGGCGGCTTGACCAGTAAAACCACGCCGTTGTGCGATAACTCGTCCACCCACCGCGCGCCTGGATGTAGTAGACTCTCGGTGTCGGGGTTGAGCCCAGCTCCCTCGGCTTGGCCTGTCGCCGGAGGTCGACCCCCAGGGCTTCCGGTGACAGGCCCCTTTAATCTCAGGTCATCAACCCCGCGGCCACGGTCGCACCCAGTTCCCAGCAGGCCGCCAGCTCGGCCTTGCCGGGATCGCCGGTCACCAGCACCGCCTCCGCCGCCTTCTGCCAGCCGAGCCCCGTCGTGATCGATTCGATCCCGCGCACCGTCCCGGCGACGTCGGAGCTGCCGTGCACGTAGAACCCGAACGGCCTGCCCTTCGCGGCGTCGAGGCACGGGTAGTACACCTGGTCGAAGAAGTGCTTCAGCGCGCCGCTCATGTAGCCGAGGTTCGCCGGGGTGCCCAGCAGGTAGCCGTCCGCGTCCAGCACGTCGGGCACCGTCGCGGCCAGCGCGGCCCGGCGGACCACCTCGACCCCTTCGATCTCGTCGGTCGTCGCGCCGGAGACGACGGCCTCGAACATCGCCTGCGTCGACGGCGACGGCGTGTGGTGCACGATCAACAGTTTCGCCACGGTGCCCGAGCCTCTCGCGCCGCCCGTTGGCCCGCAAGGGGGATTCCGCCGTGCCCGGCCCCTGCCGCGCCGTCCCTGAGATGTGAATAGGGCGCGGCAGCGTGCGGAGGAGCGTGACCTCGCAGGTCACTGAAGGGCTCGGGTGGAATGCTGACCTCGTCTCCACGTGCTTCGCGGCCGAAGGGGCCGGGGCGGCATGCGTGTTTTCCTCCTCCTCCTCCTCCTCCTCTGGTGCGCCCGCCCGCGCCCATCGCCCCTGAAGGACGCCTTCGGGGAATCTGACGTCTCGTACTCGGCCTTCGCGGCGCGCGGGCGTGGTGGTGCTGATGCCCTGATGGGAGCCTTCGCGGCGTCAGATTCCCTCAAGGCTCCCTTCGGGGCATGGGGCTACTCGGTCAGCAGGGCTTCGATGTCGGTGCGCAGGGCAGCGCTTCGGGGCTTCTCGGAAAGTCGCATGCCCTGAAGGATGCTCCTATAGAGGCCGAGGTGAGGTCCGCTGCGCATGCCCTGAAGGTGCTCTTCGGGGAATCTGACGCCGCGAGGGTGACCTTCAGGGCATGCGCTGGGATTTCGTCGCCCGCGCCTCTTTCCCCCGTCCGCGCTGAAGGCTCCTGCAGGGGCCTTCAGGGATGTGCATGCCGCGGATGCGGCCTTTCACCGGGGCTGCTCCGCTCCAGGGCGCATGCCCTGAAGGTGCCCTTGAGGGAATCTGACGCCGCGAAGGTCACCTTCAGGGCATCAGCACCACCACGCCGCACGCCGTGAGGGGCGAGATCGCGGCGTCAGATTCCCCGAAGGCGCCCTTCAGGGACCAAGCCCCCCGACGGCTCCACGCATCCGCCACCCACCTCACCGGAACCGACGCGCACACATCAAGGTGGCCTTCGGGGACTCTGACGCCACTTTTCCCACCCTCGGGGATGTGCGGGCGAGGCTGCTCATGCCCTGAAGGTCACCTTCAGGGCATGCGGGAACCTCGTTGGGCAGTGCGAGAGCGGAGTTCGGGGCAGGCGGCTCTACTCGGTCAGCAGGGCTTCGACGTCGGTGCGCAGGGCGGCGAGCTTGGCGCGCGCGGCCGTGCGCGCGGCGGCGAGGTCGCCCGCCACCGGTTCCACGACCTGCAGGTACGACTTCAGCTTCGGTTCGGTTCCCGACGGCCGGATCACCACGCGCAGCCCGCCGCCGCTCAGCCGCAGCACGTCGGCGTCCGGCAGCAGGTCCTCTGCCGCCACCCCGGTTCCGGCCAGCGTCGCGGGCGGCTCGGCGCGCAGGCTCGCCATCAGCTTCGCCCGCACCTTCAGATCGGTGACCCGCAGCGAAACCTGGTCCGTCAGGTGGACGCCGTGCCGGGTCGAAAGCTCGTCGAGCGAGTCCAGCGGCGACCGCCCGGCGGCTTTCAGCGTCGCGGCGAGATCGCACGCGGCGACGGCGGCGGCGATACCGTCCTTGTCCCGCACGAAATCCGGGTTGACGCACAGTCCGAGTGCCTCTTCGTAGGCGAACACCAGCCCGTCGCCGGCGCGCACGAGCCATTTGAACCCGGTGAGCGTCTCCGCGTACCGGGCGCCCGCCGCCTTCGCGACCTCGCCGAGCATGGACGAGGAGACGATCGTGGTGGCCACCAACGGGTCCGGAAAATCCTTTGTGGACAGTATATGCGCGCCGAGCAGGACCCCGGTCTCGTCGCCGCGGAGCATCCGCCACGCGCCACCGGGTTCGCGGACGCCGATCGCGCACCGGTCGGCGTCCGGGTCGAGCGCGATCGCCAGGTCCGCTTCCACCCGGGAAGCCAGTGCCAGCACCAGGTCGGTGGCGCCGGGCTCCTCCGGGTTCGGGAACGAGACGGTCGGAAAGTCCGGATCGGGTGTGGACTGCTCGTCGACGAGGTGCACGTCGGTGAACCCCGCGCGGTTCAGCGCCTTCGTCAGCACGTCCGCGCCGACCCCGTGCAGCGCCGTCGCCGCGACGCGAAGATCCCGCGAGGTACCGACGGGCAGCGCGGCGACCTTCGCGAGGTACGCGTCGAGCACCTCGTCGGACAGTGACGGCGGAACGGGGTGACGTGGCACGGAAATCGCGGCGGGCGCCGCCTTGATCGCGGCCTCGATGGCGTGGTCGGCCGGCGGCACGATCTGCGCGCCGGTCTCGTCGTAGAGCTTGTACCCGTTGTCCTGCGGCGGATTGTGCGACGCGGTGACCTGGATGCCCGCCGCCGCACCGAGTTCGGACACCGCGAAGGCCAGTACCGGGGTCGGCAGCGGGCCGGGCAGCACCCGCACCGCGAACCCCGCCGCGGCGAGCACCTCGGCCGCGGCGGTGGCGAACGCCGCCGAGCCGTGCCGCGCGTCGCGCCCCACCACGACCGTGCGCCCGGCGTGCCCGCTCGCCGTGAGCCAGGTCGCGACGCCGGCCGTGGTGCGCGTGACCACCGCGGTGTTCATCCCGTTCGGCCCCGCGCGCACCGGGCCGCGCAGGCCCGCGGTGCCGAACTCGAGCGGCCCCGCCATCCGGTCGGCCAGTTCTTCCACCGCGCCCGGCGCGCCGCCCATCGCGTTGGCCAGCACCTGCTGGAGTTCGGCGCGCGCACCGTCTTCGACGTCGTCGGCGATCCAGCGGAACGCCTTGTCGCGCAGTTCCGTGGTCAGTTTCCCTGGCGTGGTCACCTCGCCACTTTACGGTGCCTGGCGCCCGGTTCTTTCCCGTGCTGGCGAAACGGCGACCGCCGCGGAGTTCGGCGTCGCGCTGGCCGATCCCGGCAACTCCGGGTTCGTTCAGGCCCTGCCGACGAGGTCGCGAAGGAGCGTGCCCATCTTCGTCGCGGAGGCACGGCCCGCTTCGAGGACCTCTTCGTGGTTGAGGGGTTCTCCGGTCATGCCCGCGGCGAGGTTGGTGACGAGCGAGAGCCCGAACACCTCGACGCCGGCGGCGCGTGCGGCGATCGCCTCCAGCACGGTCGACATGCCGACCAGGTCCGCGCCCATCGCGCGCAGCATGCGGATCTCGGCCGGGGTCTCGAAATGGGGCCCCGGCAGGCCCGCGTAGACGCCGTCTTCGAGGTCCGGGTCGATCTCGCGCGCGATGCCGCGCAGCCGGGCCGAGTAGAGATCGGTCAGGTCGACGAAGTTCGCGCCGGTGATGGGGGAGCGGGCGGTCAGGTTCAGGTGGTCGGAGATCAGCACCGGCTGCCCGACGCGCATGCCCTCGCGGAGGCCGCCTGCCGCGTTGGTCAGCAGCACGGCCGACGCCCCGGTCGCCGCCGCTGTCCGTACATTGTGGACGGTTCGCTCGATGCCCTTGCCCTCGTACAGGTGCGTGCGGCCGAGCAGCACGAGCGTGCGCTTGCCCTCGATGAGCAGGGAGCGGGCGGTGCCGCCGTGGCCGACCGCGCCGGGGGTGGCGAAACCGGGGAGCTCACCGAGGGGGATCTCGTGCTCGGGATCGCCGAGCACGTCGGCGGCGGGGCGCCAGCCGGAGCCGAGCACGACCGCGATGTCGTGCGATCCGGCGCCGGTGCGCTCGGCGATGGCCGCCGCGGCTTCCTGAGCCACGGCGGTTTCGTCGGTCAGGGACCCTGTGTCAGTCATGCGCGTGAGCGTAGGCGATCGCTCAGTCGGCGATGGTGAAGCTGGGCAGGATCCTGGCCGAGAGGTCCGCGCCGTCCGGGGCCTCCTGCGTCGTCGGCACCGTGACGCTGACCACCCAGAGGCTGGTGCCGTGCCGGAACGCCTGCGCGAACGTGGTCCTGCCGATGCTGGCCTGCCCGGTCGGCTTGGCGCCCCGCCCGCCGCTGCCCCATTCGACGGTGCGGTAGGTGAACGCGAGGCCTTCCTGGCCGGAGAGCGGTTCCGGCGGGTTGACGAGCTTGAAGTCCTTGTTCGACGGCAGCACCTTCAGGTACCGCTCGATCGAGCCCTTGGGGAAGTAGTCGGGGAACCGCTCGGCGCTGAACACCTGGTCGCCCCGCGGCGAGACGAACTGGATGAGCGAGCTCGGCGGCAGCCCGTCGCCCTCCTGCTGGGTGGTGAACTGCGCCCACTCACGCGGCAGCAGGACGGTGAACTCGCTGCCCTTCTGGCCCCTGAGCGTGGTCGTCTCGCCCTTGCGCTGTTCGAGCTGCACGGGCGGCGCCGCGACGGGCAGCGTGGTGTCCACCTTCGGCGGCGGGCTGATCTGCTCGCCGCCGATCGTCCTCGCCGCGACGAACCCGCCCGCCGTGGCGACCAGGAACAGCACGACCGCCGTGACGGTGATCGCGACGCTCGCGAGCGGCCGCCGGGGCTGCGCCTGCTGGATCGGCTGGGGCACCACCGTCGGGCGGTCCGCGGTCATGAACGGCAGCGGGCCGGGGTCGGCGGCCAGCTCGGTGCTCTTCTCCGCGCCGCCGTTCGAAGAAGCAGCCGGGGAGGGTGCCTTCGGCGCGGGGATGACCTGCGTGTCCGTGACGTCGGGGCGGTCGCTCGCCTTCTGCCCGGCAGGCGAGGCGAACAGCTCCGGCGGGAACAGCGCGTGCGCGGCCTTCGTGTACAGCGGGTAAAGGCGGTGGCGGGCTTCGGCCAGCGAGATCCGGTCCCGCGGCTCCTTCGCCATCAGGCCTTCGATGATCTTCGAAAGCGGGCCGGGGGACGGTTTCGGCACCTCGCCGTGCACGACCTTGCCGACGGTCTCCAGCGGGTCGCCGTCCGCGTCGTAGGGCGGGGAGCCTTCGACGGCGGCGAACAGCGTCGCGCCGAGGCCCCACAGATCGGCCGACGGGGTGACCGCGCGGCCGGAGGCGACCTCGGGCGCGATGTAGGCGGGCGAGCCGAGCATCATGCCGGTCCGCGTCATGGTGGCCTCGGAGACGTTGCGCGCGATTCCGAAGTCGGTGAGCTTGATCCTGCCGTCGTTCGAGATCAGCACGTTGCCCGGCTTGACGTCGCGGTGCGTGATCCCGGCGGCGTGCGCGGCCTCCAGCGCGGCGGCCACCGCGTCGGCCATCGCGGCCGCCTGCTCGACGTCGAGCGGCCCGTGATCGCGCAGCAACTCGGCGAGGCTGTGCGACGGCAGCAGCTCCATCACCACGAACGGGTCGCCGTCCTCGCGCGCCACGTCGTGCAGGATGATCACGTTCGGGTGCGAGAGCACGGCGATCGCGCGCGCCTCGCGCAGCGTCCGTTCCCGCAGTTCGTCGGCCTGCGAGGCGGCGACGCCCGGGGGCAGGCGCACCTCCTTGACCGCGACCATGCGCTGGAGGAACTCGTCGTAGGCCGCCCACACGGTGCCCATCGCCCCGGATCCGAGCACCGAGCGCAGGCGGTAACGACCGGCTACGATGCGTGGTTCCTCGTCGGGGGTGGACATCGTCCCATTGTTGCGGATGACCCCAGCCCGACCGGACTGCCCCGCGCAATAAGGGCCCCTAAGGGCGACGGGAGTCATATAGCGGTCGCCGTGGAGGGCTCTAACATCGACAGGCATGACACAGGCAGGGACGCCAGGTGACACCTCCGCCCGGGCGGGCGCCGAGCGCGAGGTACCCGACGAGCTGACTCTCGCCGCCGAGTTCCCCTCGCCGGTTAAGGCGCAGTGGCGCGAGCTGGTGGCCGGGGTGCTCGGCAAGAGCGGTGCCCTGCCCGAAGGCTTCGAGGGAAATCCCGAGACGCTGCTGGCGTCCAAGACCTACGACGGCATCGAGATCCAGCCGCTGTACACCGCCGGCGAAGCCGCGCCGCCCGCCGGGTATCCGGGGCTGCCGCCGTTCACCCGCGGCGCGCGCCCGGAGGGACTGGTCGGCACCGGCTGGGACGTGCGGGTCCGGCACGGTGCCGCGGACCCGGCGAAGACCAACAAGGCCGTGCTCGCCGATCTCGAAGGCGGTGCGACCTCGGTGTGGCTCCGCGTCGGCGGCGCCGCGCTGCCCGTCGGCTCCCTCGCCGAAGCCCTCAACGAGGTGTACCTCGAACTCGCCCCGGTGGTGCTCGAACCGGGCGAGGACTACGAGGCCGCCGCGACGGCGCTGCTCGAAGTGTTCTCCGACCGGGAGATCCCGGCCAGCGCGGTGACCGGCAACATCGGTGCCGACCCGATCGGCCTGCGCGCCGCCACCGGGGCCGCGCACGATCTCGCACCGGCCGCCGAGCTGGCCGCGCGCCTTTCGCCCCGGTATCCGGGACTGCGCACGCTCGTCGCGGACGGGCTGCCCTTCCACGAGGCCGGTGGCTCGGACGCGCAGGAGCTCGGCGCGACGGTCGCGGCGGGCGTCGCGTACCTGCGCGCGCTCACCGAGGCCGGGCTCGGCGTCGACGAGGCGGCCGCGCGGCTGGAGTTCCGGTTCGCCGCCACCGCGGACCAGTTCCTGACCATCGCGAAGTTCCGCGCGGCTCGGCGGTTGTGGGCGAGGGTCCTGGAAGTCTCAGGAGTCTCCGGTGCGAGCACGGCCGCGCGCGGCATGCGCCAGCACGCGGTCACCTCGCCCGCGATGCTCACCCGCCGCGACCCGTGGGTGAACATGCTCCGCACCTGCGTCGCCTGTTTCGGCGCCGGGGTCGGCGGTGCGGACGCGGTCACCGTGCTGCCGTTCGACTCCGCGCTCGGGCAGCCCGACGGCTTCGCGCGGCGGATCGCCCGCAACACCAGCGCGATCCTGCTCGAAGAGTCCAAACTGGCCGAGGTGATCGACCCCGCGGGCGGCTCGTGGTACGTCGAGAACCTCACCGATTCGCTCGCCACCGCGGCCTGGCGCGAGTTCACCGGGATCGAGCGCGCGGGCGGGATCGAGTCCGCTTTGGACTCCGGCAAGCTCGCCGGCGAACTCGCCGCCACCGCCGAAGCGCGGCGCAAGCGGATCGCCACCCGGAAGGACCCGATCACCGGGGTCAGCGAGTTCCCGATGCTCGACGAGAAAACCGTGACCCGTCCTGCCGAAGCGCCCGCACCGTCCAATGCGGACGGACTGCCGAAGCTGCGCCACGCGGCGGACTACGAGGCGCTGCGCGACCGTTCCGACGCCCACCTCGCCGAACACGGGGCCAGGCCGAAGATCTTCCTCGCCACCCTCGGCCCGGTCGCCGCGCACACCGCGCGCGCGACGTTCGCCGCCAACCTCTTCCAGGCCGGTGGCATCGAACCGGTCAACCCCGGCGCGACGGAAACCGTCGACGACGTGGTGCGGGCCTATCGGGACAGCGGCGCCACCGCGGCCTGTCTCTGCGGCAGCGACCGGTCCTACGGCGAACAGGCCGCCGAAGCCGCGGCCGCGCTGCGCGACGCGGGCGCGGAATCCGTGCTGCTGGCCGGAAAACCGGGCGGGTACGAGGCGATCGCCGGATACGTCTTCACCGGCTGCGACGCACTCGCCGTGCTGACGAGCACACTGGAAACGCTGGGAGTCAAGTGATGGCCATCCCGAACTTCGCCGACGTCGAACTCGGTACCCCGGAGCCGTCCGACGCCGCCGCGTGGGCCGAAGCGCTGCACGCCAGCACCGGCAAGGGAGCCGACGCGCTGGCGTGGGAAACCCCGGAGGGGATCGGCGTCAAGCCGGTCTACACCGCGGCCGATCTGTCCGAAGTGGACTTCCTCGGCACCTTCCCGGGGATGCCGCCGTTCCTGCGCGGGCCCTACCCGACGATGTACGTGAACCAGCCGTGGACCATCCGCCAGTACGCCGGGTTCTCCACCGCGGCCGAGTCGAACGCGTTCTACCGACGCAACCTTGCCTCTGGCCAGAAGGGCCTTTCGGTCGCCTTCGACCTCGCCACTCACCGCGGCTACGACTCCGACCACCCGCGCGTCACCGGTGACGTCGGCATGGCCGGTGTCGCGATCGACTCCATCTACGACATGCGCCAGCTCTTCGACGGCATCCCGCTGGACAGGATGAGCGTGTCGATGACTATGAACGGCGCCGTGCTGCCGGTGCTCGCGCTCTACGTCGTCGCCGCGGAGGAGCAGGGCGTCGGCGCGGAGAAGCTGGCCGGGACCATCCAGAACGACATCCTCAAGGAGTTCATGGTCCGCAACACCTACATCTACCCGCCGCAGCCGTCGATGCGGGTCATCTCGGACATCTTTTCCTACACGTCCCAGCGCATGCCGAAGTACAACTCGATCTCGATCTCCGGCTACCACATGCAGGAGGCGGGGGCGACCGCCGATCTCGAACTGGCGTACACCCTCGCGGACGGCGTCGAGTACATCCGCGCCGGTGTCGACGCGGGGCTCGGCGTCGACAAGTTCGCGCCGAGGCTGTCGTTCTTCTGGGCGATCGGGATGAACTTCTTCATGGAGGTCGCCAAGCTGCGCGCGGCGCGGCTGCTGTGGGCGAAGCTCGTCAAGCAGTTCGACCCGAAGTCCGCGAAATCCCTTTCGCTGCGGACGCATTCGCAGACCTCCGGCTGGTCGCTGACCGCGCAGGACGTCTACAACAACGTGACCCGCACCTGCGTCGAGGCGATGGCGGCGACGCAGGGCCACACCCAGTCGCTGCACACCAACGCGCTCGACGAGGCGCTCGCGCTGCCGACGGACTTCTCCGCGCGCATCGCGCGCAACACGCAGCTGTTGCTGCAGCAGGAATCCGGCACCACGCGCGTGATCGACCCGTGGGGCGGCAGCGCGTTCGTCGAGAAGCTCACCTACGACCTCGCGCGCAAGGCGTGGGCGCACATCAGCGAAGTCGAGGCCGCGGGCGGGATGGCGCGCGCGATCGACGCCGGTATCCCGAAGCTGCGCATCGAAGAGGCCGCCGCGCGCACCCAGGCGCGCATCGACTCCGGCCGCCAGCCCGTGATCGGCGTCAACAAGTACCAGGTCACCGGCGACGACGAGCAGATCGAAGTGCTCAAAGTGGACAATGCCGATGTCCGCGCGCAGCAGCTCGAAAAGCTGCGGAGGCTGCGGGAGGAACGGGACACCGAGGCCACCGAGGACGCGTTGCGGCGGCTGACCGCGGGCGCCGAGGCCGACGGGAACCTGCTGGAGCTGGCCATCGACGCGGCGCGCGCGAAGGCCACCGTCGGGGAGATCTCCGACGCGCTGGAGCGGATCTGGGGACGGCACTCCGGGCAGATCAGGACCATCTCCGGCGTCTACCGCGACGAGGTCGGGAAGGCGAAGAACGTGGAACAGGCACGGGAGCGCGTCGAGTCCTTCGCCGAGGTCGAGGGGCGGCGGCCGCGCATCCTGGTCGCGAAGATGGGCCAGGACGGGCACGACCGCGGGCAGAAGGTGATCGCGACCGCGTTCGCCGACATCGGTTTCGACGTCGACGTCGGCCCGCTCTTCTCCACCCCGGCCGAGGTCGCGCGCCAAGCGGTCGAGGCGGACGTGCACATCGTCGGCGTCTCGTCGCTGGCCGCGGGACACCTTTCGCTCGTGCCCGCGCTGCGCGCCGAACTGGCCGAGCTGGACCGGTCCGACATCATGGTCGTGGTCGGCGGCGTGATCCCGCCGCAGGACTACGACGCGCTGCGCGAGGCGGGCGCGGCGGCCATCTTCGGGCCGGGCACCGTGATCGCGGACGCCGCGATCAACCTGCTCGACCAGCTCATCGCGCAAGAGTCCTGAACGTGGCGCGGAACATCGACGTCGCCGCGTACGCCAAGGGCGTGCTCGCGGGCGACCGGGGCGTGCTGTCGAAGGCGATCACGCTGGTCGAGTCCCATCGCGAGGACCACCGCGCGCGGGCGCAGGAGCTGCTCGTCGAACTGCTGCCGCACGCGGGCGGGGCCTACCGGCTCGGGATCACCGGCGTGCCCGGTGTCGGCAAGTCGACATTCATCGACCAGCTCGGCGTCGACCTCACCGGGCAGGGACACCGCGTCGCCGTGCTCGCCGTCGACCCGTCGTCGACGCGGACCGGCGGCAGCATCCTCGGCGACAAGACCAGGATGGCGCGCCTCGCGGTCGATCCCGGCGCGTTCATCCGGCCGTCGCCCACCTCGGGCACGCTCGGCGGGGTCGCGCGCGCGACGCGCGAGACGATCGTGCTGATGGAGGCCGCCGGGTACGACATCGTGCTGGTGGAGACCGTCGGGGTCGGACAGTCCGAAGTGACCGTCGCGAACATGGTCGACTGCTTCCTGTTCCTGACCCTGGCGCGCACCGGCGACCAGTTGCAGGGCATCAAGAAGGGCGTGCTCGAACTCGCCGACGTGATCGCGGTGAACAAGGCCGACGGCGACCACGAGCGCGACGCGCGCCGTGCCGCCCGCGAGCTTTCCGGCGCGCTGCGCATGATCTACGGCCCCGATGCCGCCTGGACGCCGCCGGTGCTCACCTGCAGCGCGCTGCACGACGTCGGCCTGGACACGGTGTGGCAGCAGGTCCAGCGGCACCGGGACACCCTGGACGAATCGGGCGACCTGGCGGGGAAGCGCCGTCAGCAGCAGGTGGACTGGACCTGGGCGATGGTGCGCGAGCAACTGCTCGGCAGGCTCGGCGCGCACCCGGACGTCCGCGCGGTGGTGCCCGAGGTCGAACGGGCCGTGCGCGACGGCGAACTGACCCCGACGCTCGCCGCCCAGCGCGTTCTGGACGCGTTTTCCGGCGGCGCCACGCCGTGAAGCGGTTGGCGGCTGACGGATTGTGCGCGACAAGGCAGACTGGCACCGGTTTCGGCGCAGCGGGGAGGAACGGGTGACCACGAAGGTGCGGGCGGCAGTGCCCGCGATGGTGCTGGGGGCGCTGCTGGCGCTGTGCTCCGCGACGGTGTGCGCCGCTCCCGCGGCCGCCGCGCCACCGCCGGTGGCGGCGGCCGTCGCCGCGCCGCCCCCCGCGACACCGTCCACCGCGCCGCCCGCCGCGCCGCAGGGACCGAAGATCGATCCGGCCCAGAACAGCCAGGCGAACGCCGACAAGACGAAGAACAAGGTGATCATCGGCGTGATCGCGGCGGTGCTGCTGGTGATCGTCGTGTGGGGCCGCAGGATCCGCAGCCGCGCGGAGAAGAACGGCTAGCGAAGGACCAGGCCACGGGCGAGCAGGGCCTTCCGGCCCTGGCCGGTCCGCCGGTTACAGCCTGGCCGAATTCCGCACAGCCGTTCAACGCAGATCCACTACCGGCCGTCTAGCGCGACCGCCGTTCGGGGCGTTCCTGCCGCCCGCATGGTGCACGATTGTCTGCAAATGCTTACGACAATCAACACCCGACGAACCGTGACCAGGTGCGCACCCCGTGCCATGACTGCGTTCGGTGTACCCGGTGTGGACGGAGGTGTGGCGTGACGGTGCTGGACTCACGGCCCGAGATCCCCGGCGATCCCAGCGGTTCCCACGAGAGCGCGGCCGGCGCCGCCGCTGCCACGATCGGGCAGTCCGACGCGCTGATCACCTCCGGCGGCGTCAGCATGGCACCTGTGCACGATCTGGGCGCCGGCCGCGGTCCGTACTGGCTCGACGAGTGGCTGCGGGACAACGCGGCGGATGTGGTGGCGTGGCGCCGCCACATCCACTCGCATCCCGAACTGTCCCGTCGCGAGTACGGCACGACCGAACTCGTCGTCAGCGTGCTCCGCTCGGCAGGGCTCAAGCCCTCCGTGCTGCCCGGCGGCACCGGTGTCCTGTGCGACATCGGCTCCGGACCCACCTGTGTCTCGCTGCGCGCCGACATGGACGCGCTGCCGCTCACCGAGGCGACCGGCCTGCCGTACTCGTCTACTGTGGACGGTGTGGCGCACGCCTGCGGGCACGACGCGCACACCTCGATCCTGCTCGGCGCCGCGATGGCGCTGGCGTCCGCGCCGGAACTGCCCGGCCGGATCAGGCTGATCTTCCAGCCCGCCGAGGAGGTCATGCCCGGTGGCGCGCTCGACGCGATCGCGGCCGGTGCGATGGAGGGCGTCGACCGGATCTTCGGGCTGCACTGCGACCCGCGCGTCGAGGTCGGCAAGGTGGGCACCAGGGTCGGCGCGCTCACCTCGGCCGCCGACCTGATCGAGCTGCGGCTCACCTCGCCCGGTGGGCACACCTCGCGCCCGCACCTCACCGCGGACCTGGTGCACGCGCTCGGCACCGTCATCACCTCGCTGCCCGCGGTGCTGTCCCGCCGCGTCGACCCGCGCTCGGGCACCGTGCTCGTATGGGGCGCGGTGCACGCGGGCGAGGCGGCGAACGCGGTGCCGCAGGACGGCCTGCTGCGCGGCACGCTGCGCACCGCCGACCACCGCGTGTGGAGCGAACTGGAGCCGCTCGTCGCGTCCTCGGTGGAATCGCTGCTGGCGCCGACCGGGGTCGGGTTCTCGCTCGACTACCGCCGGGGCGTGCCGCCGGTCGTCAGCGACGAGGACAGCACGCACCTGCTGCGCGCCGGCGTCGAAGCCGCGCTCGGCGATACGGCGCTGACCAGCACCGAGCAGTCCTCCGGCGGCGAGGACTTCGGCTGGTACCTCGAACACGTCCCCGGCGCGTTCGCCCGCCTCGGCGTCTGGCCGGGCGAGGGCGCCATGCGGGACATCCACCAGCCCACCTTCGAGCTGGACGAGCGCGCCCTGCTCGCCGGCACCCGCACCATGGTGCACATCGCGCTGGCCGCACTCGCCTGACCGCGCGCCCCTCCCGTCCGCGCACCCCGAGTCACCACTCGGGGTGCGCGGCTTCCACTTGTCCACAGGTCGAGTGAGTTGTCCCCAATTGTGGACAACCGCGTTCCAAATGTTCCGCCGCCGTGCCCTGCCGGTTCACTCCGCGTTGCCCGCCCCGAAGGTCACCGTGATGTGTGCGCGTCGATTCCGGTGAGATGGGTAGCGGAGGCGGGGAGCCCGCCGAGGGCCCCTTCAGGGAATGCGCGGCGAACCTCACCCTTTGGGAGCATCCTTCGGGGCATAGCGGGCGGGCGCGGCTTCAGGCGCGGCCTTCGGGGCCGATGCCCTGGCAGGGGCGGGTCCGCAGCGCGTCGACGTAGTCCGCGGGCGCCGCGGCGGCTTCGGCGGCGTCGGCGAGCACGCCGAGGTAGCGGGCCGAGGGCAGGCCGCCCTCGTAGGCGTCGAGGACGTACAGCCACGCCAGCACCGAGCCGTCCATGGTCTGCACCCGCAGCCGGATCTTGTTGTGCATGCCCAGCTCGCCGCCTTCCCAGCGGTCGAGCCCGTCCTCGTCGAGCGTGGTGACGTCGTAGAGCACCACGAACACCCGTGAGCCGGGGTCTTCGACGATGGTCGCGAGCGCGCCTTCCCAGCCGATGTCCTCGCCGCCGAAGGTCAGCCGCCAGCCTTCCAGCCAGCCGGTCCCCGCCATCGGTGAATGCGGGGCACGCTCCATCATCTGGGCGGGCTCCATGTTGGATCCGTACGCGGCATACAACGGCACGGGCACAGCCTAGCGACCGAGGCGTCGCCCGAAGGGACGTACCGGGGGTGTCCGGCCACCCAACCGGACGAAATTCCGCCCGCGTACGGTTGGCGCAGGGCCGCGAACAGGAGGAGCAGCAGGTGACCAGGATCGTGATCATGGGTGGCGGACCTGCCGGTTACGAGGCCGCACTGGTGGCCGCGCAGCACGGCGCGGACGTCACCGTGGTCGAGCGTGACGGCCTCGGCGGCGCTTGCGTCCTCTACGACTGCGTCCCGTCGAAGACGTTCATCGCCTCCTCCGGCGCCCGGGCGAACATGCACGGCCTCAGCGAGCTCGGCATCACCACGGACCTCGCGGACACCAGCATCGACCTGCGCACCGTGCACGGCAGGGTCAAGGGCCTCGCGCTGGCGCAGTCCGCCGACATCAAGGCCAGGCTGCAGCGCGAAGGCGTGCACCTGATCATCGGCGAGGCGCGGTTCTGCGACGAAGAAGCGGGCCTCGCCACGCACAAGGTCGCGATCACCCGGATGACCGGCGAGCAGAGCGTGGTCGACGCCGACGTCGTGCTGATCGCCACCGGTGCCACGCCGAGGGTGCTGCCCGGCGCGGTGCCCGACGGCGAGCGGATCCTGGACTGGCGGCAGCTCTACGACCTGCCGGAACTGCCGGAGCACCTCGTGGTCATCGGGTCCGGCGTCACCGGCGCCGAGTTCGCCTCCGCCTACACCGAGATGGGCGTCAAGGTCACCGTCGTCTCCAGCCGGGACAGGGTGCTCCCGCACGAGGACGCCGACGCGGCCGCGGTGCTCGAAGAGGTGTTCTCCCAGCGCGGCACCACCGTCGCCAAGCGCGCCCGCGCGGACCGCGTCGAGCGCACCGCCGACGGTGTACTGGTGCACCTCGCCGACGGCAGGCAGATCGAGGCCAGCCACGCGCTGATGACCGTCGGCTCGATCCCGAACACCGGCGACATCGGCCTCGAACGCGTCGGCATCGAGCCGGGGCCGGGCGGGTTCATCACCGTCGACAGGGTATCCCGCACCGCCGTTTCCGGCGTGTACGCCGCCGGGGACTGCACCGGGGTGCTGATGCTCGCGTCGGTCGCCAGCATGCAGGGCCGGATCGCGATGTGGCACGCGCTCGGCGAGGGCGTCGCCCCGATCAAGCTCAAGACGGTCGCCGCGAACGTGTTCACCCACCCCGAGATCGCCACCGTCGGCATCAGCCAGCAGGCCATCGACTCGGGCGAGGTCCCCGCCCGCACCATCATGCTGCCGCTCGCCACGAACGCCAGGGCCAAGATGGAGGGCCTGCGCCGCGGATTCGTGAAGCTCTTCTGCCGCCCGGCCACCGGTGTGGTCGTCGGCGGAGTCGTGGTGGCGCCGACCGCGAGCGAGCTGATCCTCCCCATCGCGCTGGCCGTGCAGAACCAGCTCACCGTCGAGCACCTCGCGCTCACGTTCTCGGTGTACCCGTCGCTGTCGGGCTCCATCACCGAGGCAGGCCGCCAGCTCATGCGCCACGACGATCTGGACTGAGATCGGGCGCCGATGCCCCGCAGGCAACCTGGCGCATTCCGGGACGTCTTCCTGGCGTCGGGACAAGAGCAACACGGGGTGGAACACCAGTGCGGATGAAGAACGTGGTCGTGGCGGCGCTGACGGTCGGGGCGGCGCTGCTGGCGGCAGCGGGGACCGGCCAGGCCGGGGAACCGGACCAGCCGGGGCAGCCGGAGTGGGCGGGCAAGGTCCAGCTGAACGCGGACACCGCGGTGACCATCGGGCGGGTCGGGAACTACCAGAACGACGACGACAACCTCGCGCTCGGCGGCTGCCTCGCGCCGGGGTCCACGACGCTGAACGCACCGGCAGGCGCGAAGTTCTCCTCACCGGTGCTGACTTTCAGCGACTACAGCTACGTGCAGCTGGTGAGCGCGCCCGGCAACCTCACCGCCACCGCGAAGCTCGCGCCGGGGACCCCGCCCGGCACCTATCCGCTCACCCTGGACTGCGTGGGGCAGCGGTCCACCACCACGTTCGTCGTGCACGCCAAGCAGGTGCATGCCGTGCCGCGCGGCGCGGCGAAGGCCGGCGGCGGGGGCACCGCGCGCTGACACGGCACGCTGACACGGCACGCGAAGCCGCCGGGAGGATGTTTCCTCCCGGCGGCTTTCTTGTTTTCAGCGGAGCATTTCGGCCGCCTTCGGCGTCTTCGGCGTCTTCGTCGGTGAGACGCACGGGAAGCGCCGGAATCACTTCATTCGGGGATGTCCGTCTGTCCTTTCCACGGGGAGATCGCCGTGCGGATCACCTGCGCGGGGAAGCCGGAGCCGGGTTCGACGGCCGTGCGGCGGACGGGCAGGTCCACCCCGGTGTGCCCCGATCCGGGTGCCGTGGCAACCCGGACGGCCCGAGCGGCGTGGTGAACAATGAGCCAGGGAGGAAGCGCATGCCCACAGCGGAAAAGCAGGTCGCGGGGCGCAGGCGTGCCCTGATCGGCGTGGTGGCGGTGATCGTGGCCGCCGCACTGGCCGCGATCGTGGTGCTGCTCACCCAGCACGACGACGGTGCCGCGACGGCGGCACCGCCGCCGACCGCGCAGGCCAAGCCGCCGGAAACCACGGAGCCCGCCACGAACGCGATGCCGCGTTCGGAGCCGGCCGCCATCGACATCCCGAGGCTCGGCGCGCATTCGTCGCTGATCCCGCTCGGGCTCAACGCGGACGACACCGTCGAGGTGCCGCCGGTGTCCAAGCCGATGCAGGCGGGCTGGTACCGGTACGGCCCGACGCCGGGTGAGACCGGGCCCGCGGTGGTGCTCGGGCACGTGGACGGCAACAAGCTGCCGGGAATCTTCTTCCGCCTCAAGGAACTGGCACCCGGCGACGCGGTGGCGGTGTCGCGAAAGGACGGTTCGACGGCGCGGTTCGTGGTGCGCCGGGTCGACCAGGTGCCCAAGGACACCTTCCCGACGGACGCGGTCTACGGCGACACCGACGCGCCGGAGCTCCGGCTCATCACCTGCGGCGGCAGTTTCGACCACGCCGCGCACAGCTACCGGGACAACGTCATCGTCTACGCGACGCTCGAATAGCCGCGGGACGGGACAACGGCCGCCAGTGCGCAGTCCTGGCGGTCATTCCCTTGTGGACAGTCCAGTGAATCGCTGATTTTTCCTTTCCAGGCAACCTTTTCACTCGTTCGTGAGTGTGCACAGTGGAAGCACAGCCTGGAGGAGAATTGCGATGAACATTCGAAGGATCATTCTGACGGGCGGCCTGCTGGCGGTCGCCGGAAGCCTGGTCATGGCGTCGACGGCGAACGCGACCCGGCCGCCGGAGCTCAAGGTGAGCCCCGCGCAGGTACCGGTCAACGGCGCGATCACCGTCAGCGGGTACTGCCCGGTGAACGCCGACCCGGCCGGCCCGGTCACTTCACCCGGTTTCGCCGCCCCGATCACGCTCGGCAAGACGAGCACCGGCCAGCAGGACCCGTCCGGCACCGGCAAAGTGGTCGCCAAGCCGGGTACCTACACGGCAACCATGCACTGCCGGAACTGGAGTTCGCCGGTCACCGCGACCTTCACCGTCACCGGCTCGGAGTGCCGCCTGGAGCCGGGGTCGACCGGTTCCTGCGGCTGGATCACCGTGTCCCCGAAGTCGGCGAAACCGGGGGAGCAGGTGGACGTCGAGGCCGGCTGCCTGAACAACGCGAAGGCCAAGCCGGAGTCGGCCGCGCTGACCGGTTTCGTCACCGCGGGCACGCGGCACTGGCGCGCGACGGTGGCGGCGAACGCCAAGCCCGGCAAGCACTCCGCGTCGGTCACCTGTCCCGAACGCACCTACTCGGCCAGCTTCACCGTGTCCGGTTCCGGCGGCACCACAGCACCGGCGCCGCCGGTGAAGCAGACCGCGCGCGTCCCGTCCGGCGCTCCGGAAACCGGCGACGGCAGCTTCGCCGCGCTCAACTGAGGGACCGCTTTCCGGTGACCCTGATAGCCACCATGACGGCATTGGGCGCCCGGGACCCGGCCTTCGCGGTGGTCCCTCTTGGGCTGGATTCCCTGAAGGACGCCGTGATGGGGCCTTCCGGGGCGCGGTCATGCCCGGAAGGGCGCCTTCGGGGAATCTGACGCCGCGATTTCGCCCCTCGCGGGGAGGGGCCGTGGCAGCGCTGATGCCCTGAAGGGTGCCTTGGGGGAATGGGATGCCGTGAAGGGCGCCTTCGGGGCATGGGCGGGCGGTGGGCCGTATCGTGCGCGCCTGGTGGGCATTGCGGGTGCCGTCATGGTGGCCGTCACGGCACCTGTTGCCGTCATGGTGGTCATCAGGGGACTTCCTCTCGCGAACACGCTGTTCGCGAGAGGAATGGCGGGGTTCACTATGCCCTGGCTCGTAAATAAGCAGATTCGCCGGGCACAGCGAGATCGCTCCTCCAGCGGAGGCGCGCGCCCCTATTTCCCCCTGGCAGGACGTCCCCGCCCAGGGGGCACAGATGACTGAAGGGCGCCTTCGGGGAATCTGACGCCGCGATTTCACCCTTCGCGGTGAGGGGCCGTGGCAGCGCTGATGCCCTGAAGGGTGCCTTGGGGGAATTGGATGCCGTGAAGGGCGCCTTCGGGGCATGGGCGGGCGGTGGGCCGTGTCGTGCGCGCCTGGCGGGCATTGCGGGTGCAGTCATGGTGGCCGTCACGGCACCCGTTGCCGTCATGGTGGCTATCAGGGGTCTTCCTCGCGAACACGCTGTTCGCGAGGAAGACGGTGGGGTTCACCATGCCCCGAAGGGCGCCTTCGCGGCGGCAGAGTCCCCGAAGGCGCCCTTCAGGGCATGCGGCCCGGACCCGGGCAGCCAGCGAAGGCCACCTCCGCAACATTCACGGCCGGCCGTTGTGGACGGTGCTATTCGTCTTCGACCCAGTCGAAGGTCCTCGTGACGGCCTTCTTCCAGTTCCGGTATTCGGATTCGCGGCGCTTCTCGTCCATCGCCGGATCCCACTGCTTGTCCTTTGCCCAGTTGGCGCGGATGTCGTCTTCGCTTTCCCAGAACCCGACGGCGAGCCCCGCGGCGTAGGCGGCGCCGAGCGCGGTGGTTTCGTTCACCACCGGCCGGATCACCGGCACGCCGAGGATGTCCGCCTGGAACTGCATGAGCAGCTCGTTGACGACCATGCCGCCGTCGACCTTGAGCGATTTCAGCGGGACCCCGGAGTCGGCGTTCATCGCGTCGATCACCTCGCGCGACTGGAACGCGGTCGCCTCCAGCACCGCGCGCGAAATGTGGCCCTTGTTGACGTACCGGGTGAGCCCGACGATCGCGCCGCGCGCGTCGGAACGCCAGTACGGCGCGAAAAGACCGGAGAACGCGGGCACGAAGTAGGCGCCGCCGTTGTCGTCGACGGTGTTGGCGAACTCCTCGACCTCGGCCGCGGACCCGATCAGGCCGAGGTTGTCGCGCAGCCACTGCACCAGCGAACCGGTGACCGCGATCGAGCCTTCCAGCGCGTAAACCGTGTCGTTCGAACCGATCTTGTAGCAGACCGTGGTGAGCAGCCCGTTCTCCGACAGGACCTTCTCGGTGCCGGTGTTGAGCAGCATGAAGTTGCCGGTGCCGTAGGTGTTCTTGGCTTCGCCGGGCGAAAGGCAGGCCTGGCCGAACGTGGCCGCCTGCTGGTCGCCGAGGATGCCGGAGATCGGCACGCCCGCCAGCGCGCCGCGTTGGCGGACCTTGCCGTACTCCTCCGACGACGACCGGATTTCCGGCAGCATCGACAGCGGGATGCCCATGTCGGCGGCGATCTCGGCGTCCCACGAAAGGGTGTCGAGGTCCATCAGCAGGGTGCGTGAGGCGTTGGTCGGGTCGGTGACGTGCACGCCGCCGTCCGTGCCGCCGGTCATGTTCCACAGCACCCAGGTGTCCATGTTGCCGAAGATCAGGTCGCCCGCTTCGGCGCGCTGGCGCGCACCGTCCACATTGTCCAGGATCCACTTGATCTTCGGGCCGGAGAAGTAGGTCGCCAGCGGCAGGCCGGTCTTCGCGCGGTAGCGCTCCTGCCCGCCGCCCAGCGCACCCAGCTCGGTGACGATCTTGTCGGTGCGGGTGTCCTGCCAGACGATCGCGTTGTACACCGGCTCGCCGGTCTTGCGGTCCCACACCAGCGCGGTCTCGCGCTGGTTGGTGATGCCGACCGCGACGATGTCGGCAGGCTGCAGGTCCGCCTTGGCCAGTGCGCCCGCCGCGACCGCCCTGGTGTTCTCCCACACCTCGTTGGCGTTGTGCTCGACCCAGCCCGCCCTCGGGAAGATCTGCTCGTGCTCGCGCTGGTCGACCGCGACCACCCGGCCGGAGTGGTTGAAGATCATCATCCGGGTCGAGGTGGTGCCCTGGTCGATGGCGGCTACATAGGAGGTCATGCGTGCTCCGGTTTCTTCGAAGGGTGCTTCGAAATCAGGCGGCGGACGGATAGACGAGGAATACCAGCGCGGCCAGCACGCCGCCGATGATCGGGCCGACGACCGGGACCCACGAGTAGCCCCAGTTCGGGTCGGCCTTGCGCTTCAACGGCAGGATGAACGCGTAGGCGATGCGCGGGCCGAGGTCGCGAGCGGGGTTGATGGCGTACCCGGTCGGGCCGCCGAGCGAGGTGCCGATCACCAGCACGACGAAGGCGACACCGGCGTAGCCGAGCGCGCCGTTGCCGAACGTCGGGACGCCGTGCTCGCCCATCTTCGCGGCCGGGGTGAACAGGATCCAGCCGACCAGCACGAAGGTGCCGATGATCTCCGAAACCAGGTTCCACACCTTGTTCGGGATCTGCGGCGCGGTCGAGAACACACCGAGGGTTTCTTCCACCACCGGGTGATCGTCGAACTGCAGTTTGTAGGTGGCCCAGCACAGGATCGCGCCGATGATCGCGCCGACCATCTGCGCGAGGATGTAGATCGGCACATCCGACCACTCGGTCTTCCCCGCGACGGCGAGGCCGATCGTCACGGCGGGATTCAGATGCGCCTGGCTCGGATTCGCGATGCTCGCGCCCGCGAACACGGCGAAGCCCCAGCCGATGTTGACGAACAACGGCCCGCCGCCGTGCCCGTTGTTCTTCCTCAGCACGTGGTTCGCGACCACGCCGTTGCCGAGGAGAATCAGCACGGCCGTGCCCAACATCTCCCACAGGAATATCGAACCCGCGTTCATACCGCCGTCCCTCCACACTGGACACACTCTGGGCGCAGGGTCGGCTACCGCGCGCATCGGCACCGTTGCTGACCCACGTCCGGGGGAACGTTACTTGCCGGTTGGTGATCATTCCAGGAGCCGGGTGCCGCAATTTCGCGTGAACGCGACTCGTATGTCACACGGACCGCGTCGCCGGGATGCGGCAACGGCCGGACGTGCGATGCTGGTCGGGTAAGGCGGATCGAGGAGGAACACAGGTGACTGAGGTGAGCAACCCGGCGATGCTGGGCCCGTCCGCACGGGAGGAGTCGTGGCAGCGGCTCGGCAAGGAATCCTTCGATCTGGTGGTGATCGGGGGCGGCGTCGTCGGGGCCGGCACCGCGCTCGACGCGGCGACCCGCGGCCTGCGGGTGGCGCTCGTCGAATCGCGTGATCTGGCGTCCGGGACCTCGAGCCGGTCGAGCAAGCTCTTCCACGGCGGCCTGCGGTACCTCGAACAGCTCGAATTCGGACTGGTCAGGGAGGCGCTGCGGGAGCGGGAGCTGATGCTCACCCTGATCGCGCCGCACCTGGTGAAACCGGTCAGCTTCCTGTACCCGCTGACCCACCGCGTGTGGGAGCGGCCCTACACCGCGGCCGGGCTGCTGATGTACGACACGATGGGCGGCGCCAGGTCGGTGCCCGGCCAGAAGCACCTGACCAGGGCGGGTGCGCTGCGCATGGTGCCCGCGCTCAAGCGCGACGCGCTCATCGGCGGTATCCGCTACTACGACGCGCAGTCCGACGACGCGCGCCACACCATGACCGTCGCCCGCACCGCCGCGCACTACGGCGCCGTGGTCCGCAACTCGACCAAGGTGACCGGGTTCCTCCGCGAGGCCGACCGGATCTCCGGTGTGCGGATCGCCGACGTCGAGGACGGCCGCGAGACCGAGGTGCGCGCCAACGCGGTGATCAACTGCACCGGGGTGTGGACCGACGAGCTGCAGAGCCTTTCCGGCAGCAGGGGCCGGTTCCGGGTGCGGGCCAGCAAGGGCGTGCACATCGTCGTCCCGCGCGACCGGATCGTGTCCGAGTCCGGGATGATCCTGCGCACCGAGAAGTCCGTGCTGTTCGTGATCCCGTGGCGCAACCACTGGATCGTCGGCACCACCGACACCGACTGGAACCTCGACCTCGCGCACCCGGCGGCGACCAAGCACGACATCGACTACCTGCTCGAGCACGTGAACTCGGTGCTCGCCACCCCGCTCACCCACGACGACATCGAGGGCGTCTACGCGGGGCTTCGCCCGCTGCTCGCGGGGGAGAGCGAAGAGACGTCGAAGCTGTCCCGCGAGCACGCCGTCGCGCGCGTGGCACCGGGGCTCGTCGCGATCGCGGGCGGAAAGTACACGACCTACCGCGTGATGGCCGCCGACGCCGTCGACGCGGCCGCGCCGGACCTGCCCGGCCGCACCCAGCCGTCCATCACCGACAAGGTGCCGCTGATCGGTGCCGACGGCTACCACGCGCTGGTCAACCAGGCCGACCACCTGGCGGGGCAGCACGGCCTGCACCCGTACCGGGTCCGGCACCTGCTCGACCGGTACGGCTCGCTCGTGCACGAGGTGCTCGCGCTCGCCGACGGCAGGCCCGAGCTGCTCAAGCCACTCGAATCGGCGCCGGACTACCTCGCCGTCGAGGTCGTCTACGCGGCGAGCCACGAGGGCGCGCTGCACCTCGAGGACGTGCTGGCGAGGCGGACCCGGATCTCCATCGAGTACCCGCACCGCGGCGTCGACTGCGCGGAGCAGGTCGCCGGCCTGGTGGGCGAGGTGCTCGGCTGGTCCTCCGAGACGGCCGCGCGCGAGGTCGAGATCTACAACGCGCGCGTGCGGGCCGAGCGCGAATCGCAGACCGAACCGAACGACGAAGCCGCCGACGCGCGGCGCAAGGCCGCCCCGGAAGCACGCTCCGGCCTCGGCTGAGGTCTTCCCGCCTTGCCCTGAAGACGCCTTTCAGGGCAAGGCGCGGACCCCCGGATGCTCAGACGCCGGGGGAAGGGGCGGTGGCGGTGAGGATGCGGCCCGTGCGCGGTTCGTCGCCGAAGGGGCCGCGCGGCATGTCGCCGGTGAGCAGGTACAGGGTGTCGCCGCCGAGCGCGCACGCGAAGCAGCCCTGAGTCAGCTCGATCCGTTCTAGGACTTCGCCGCCTTCGCGGACGCGGACGCACCGCTTGTTCGGCACGTCCGCGTACCAGACGGCCCCATCGGCGTCCAGGCAGATGCCGTCCGGGACGCCGTCGCCGAGATCGGCCCACACCCGCCGGTTCGACAGGCTTCCGTCGGCCTCGATGTCGAACGCGGTGAGCCGGTTCGCGAAGGATTCGGCGACGATCACCGTGGTGCCGTCCGGGGTGACGACCATGCCGTTCGGGAAGGCCATCCCGTCGGCGACGCGCCGCACGGTGCCGTCCGGGGTCACCAGCGCGATGCTGCCCGGCACGAATTCGCCCATCGGGAATTCGAACGCGACATCGCCGACGTAGGCGTTGCCGCGGCCGTCCACGGCGATGTCGTTCGGCGCCGAGTAGCCGCTCAAGTCGCCGTGCACCACCGGTTCCGGGTCGTGGCGCACCAGCGCGGGCCCGGTGATCACGAGCAGTTTCCCGTCCGGTGTGTGATCGAGGCAGAAGGGCGTTTCGGGGCCGTCGGCGATCACCTCGACCGTGCCGTCCGGCGACGCCGCGAGCACCTGGTGCGTGCCCCAGTCGGCGAACCACAGCCTGCCGTCGTGCCAGCGGGGCGATTCGGTGACGCCGCGGCCGGTGAGGAAATCCTTGACTTCCAGCATGTCTTCTCCAGGGTTCGAAGTGCGTTCTCACTGGAGACGTAGTAGCCGTTCGCGCTATTTCGACATCGCCAGCAGCTTTTTCTTGTCGACCTTGCCGATGCCGGTGAGCGGCAGCCGGTCGGCGAAGGCGATCCGCTTCGGGACGAAGTGCCCGGCGCCGAAATGGGTCAGCAGGAAGGCGCGCAACTCCGCTTCGGTGACCTCGCGCGCCACCACCACGGCGTGCACGAGCCGGTGCTCGCCATCGTCCACACCGAACACGGCGGCTTCTTCGACGCGCGGGTGTTCCAGCAGCGCGTGCTCGACCACCGTCGAGTACACCTTGGTGCCGTGCTCGCCGGTGACGATCACGTCGTCGGTGCGGTCGAGCAGGTACAGGTAGCCGTCCTCGTCGAACCGGCCGAGATCGCCGGTGCGCAGCCAGCCGTCCTCGGTGAACGCGGCCGCGGTCAGCTCCGGCTGTCCGAAGTAGCCGTCCATCGTGGCCAGTCCGCGGACGAGCACCTCGCCGATCTCGGTGCCACCCCCGGCGATCTTCGCCTCGCTGCCGGGCGCGATCCGGCCCACCGAAGCGAGCCGGTGCGGGTGGCCGTCGAAGTCCGCGGCCGCGATCGTGGCGACCACGGGGTTCTCGGTGAGGCCGTACCCCTGGCCGACGACCGGGCCGAACACTTCGAGTGCCTGGCTCAGCCGTGCCGGTGGCAGCGGGCTCGCGCCGAGCGAGAGCGAGCGGACGCTGCTCAGGTCGGTCGAGGCGAGGCCGGGATGGTCGAGCAGTGCCGACAATCGAGGCGGGGTGAGGGAAAGGTGTGTGAGCCCCTCGGTTTCGATCGCGTGCAGTACCGCGCCCGCGTCGAACTTTTCGTACAGCACCACCAGATCGCCGCGCAGGAAACCGCCGAGCGCGCCCGCGTTGCCGGTCATGTGCGACAGCGGCGCGACCACGAGAATCCGGTTTCCCGCGTGCGGCTCCCAGGGGAAGATGTGCGCGATCCCGTCGTACATCCCGGTGTGCGCGATGAGCTTGGGCACCCCGGTGGTGCCGCCGGACGGGAAGATCACGCGCACCGAATCCGGCAGTTCGAACGGTGATTCCCCTTGAGCGGCAAGGAGATCAGCCGCATAGCCGAGTTGGCGCACGCGTGCCGGGCCTGCCGAGGCGGCCAGCTCGGCGGCGTTCTCCCGCTCCGGGTCCACCACGAGCGTGCTCACCCCGGCGCCCTCCACCATGGCGAGCCGGTCGGGGGTGCTGCTCGACGCGCCGACGAGCAGCACGCTCGCACCGGAGAGCTGGATCGCGAACTGCGCCAGCAGCGTCTCCGGCCGGTTCCCGCCGACGAGCGCGACGACCTCGCCCGGTTCGACGCCGAACGACGCGTGCAGCCGCCGCAGCACCTTCCCGGCGTCCGCATAGGACAGTTCGCCGCCGTGACCGCGGAACGCGATCCGGTCGCCACCGGACTCGATGGTTTCCAGCACCCTGCCGAGGAAGAAGCTGCTCATGCGGTCAGCACCCAGCGCACGCCGCGGCCGAGTCCCGGCATGTCTTCGCCGAACAGGCCGTCGTAGCTGAACCCGCAGCGCTCCGCGACCGCGCGGGACGCGGAGTTGGCTTCGGAGTGCAGGTAGCGGATCTCGGTCAGCCCGACCGCGCCAAAGGCGAACCGCAGCACCGCGCCGAGTGAAACGGTCGCGGCACCGCGACCGCGCGCGGCCGGGTGCAACCAGATCGCCGCCTCGCCGGTGCCCGCCGCCAGGTCCAGGTTCTTGATCCCGGTTTCGCCGAGCAGCGCACCGGTCGTCGGCTCCGCGATCGCCCACGCGTACCGCTGGTCGCCTGCCCATTCGGCGTCCCGTCGCACGATGTAGGCCCCGGCCTCGTCGAGCGTGGTGACCGCCAGTTTCGGTTCGAACCGGCGGAACACGGGATCGGTGAACGCTTCCACCAGCGCGGGCCGGTCGTCCATCAGGTCGTCGGCGCGCAACTGTCGCAAGTAGAACTCACCGGCGTTGATCTCGACATGCTCCACGAGCCGACCTTAGCCGTTCAGCCGAGGAGTTTGCGGCGATATGCCTCACCGACCGCGCCCGCGCGGTCCCGCACCTCGAGCTTCGCGTAGATGTGCAGCAGGTGGGTCTTGATGCTGGCCTCGCTGATGAACAGCTTCGCGGCCGCCGCCTTGTTGCTCGCGCCGCCGGCGACCAGCTTCAGCACTTCCAGTTCGCGTTTCGTCAGCGTGCCCTGCGCGGGCCTGCGCACCTGCCCCATCAGCTTGCCCGCCACCGACGGCGACAGCACCGACTCGCCGGTGGCCGCGGTCCGGACCGCGCGCAGCAGTTCCGCGGTCGGCGCGTCCTTCAGCAGGTACCCGGTCGCGCCCGCCTCCACCGCGGGCAGCACGTCGGCCTCGGAATCGAACGTGGTGAGCACAAGCACCCGCACGCCCGGCGCGGTCTCGGCGAGCTTCCTGATCGCGCTCACCCCGTCCACCACGGGCATCCGCAGGTCCATCAGCACCAGGTCGGGCCGGTACGCGGCGGTCATCGACAGCGCTTCCGCGCCGTTCGCCGCCTCGGCGACCACCTCGATGTCGTCCTCGCCGGTGAACGCGCCGCGCAGTCCGTCCCGGACGATCGGATGATCGTCGGCGATGATCAGCCTGATCACTGCGGTTCTCCTCGTTCGGCCGGGATCGCGGGAATCTGGGCGCTCACCGCGGTGCCTTCGCCGGGAGAGCTTTCCACGACGACGGTGCCACCCACCCGCGCGACGCGCTGGCGCATGCCTTCGAGGCCGAATCCGCTGCCGTCGCGCGCGGGCGCGCACTCGCCGGGGGTGAACCCGTCGCCGTCGTCGCGCACGTCGAGCAGCACCACATCATCCAAATAGGACAGAGTGACGCCGGTCTTCTTCGCGCGGGCGTGCTTTTCGATGTTCGTGAGCGCTTCCTGCGCCACCCGGTACACCGTGATCTCCAGCTCCGGCAGCAACGAGCGCGGCTCACCGGTCGCTTCGACCGCGACGGGCACGCCGGAGGACTCGGACCACCGCCGCGTCAGCTCGGCGAGCGCGTCGGGAAGCCGGGCCGCGGCAAGGGGTTCCGGGCGCATCGCCCGCACCGACCGGCGCGCCTCGGACAGGCTTTCCTTGGCCAGCGCGTGCACCTGGTCCAGATGGCGTTGCCAGCGCTCGGGATCGTCGCGCGCCCGGTCCGCGGCGTGCAGCTGCGTGATGATCCCGGTGAGGCCCTGCGCCAGCGTGTCGTGGATTTCGCGCGCCATCCGCTGCCGCTCGTCGAGGACACCGGCCTCGCGGGCGCCTGCCAGCAGCCGCGCCTGCAGTTCGGCGTTTTCTTCGAGCGCCGTCTCCAGCTTGCGGTTGCTCTCGGCGAGCTGGTCGTTCGCCTTGCGGCGCTGGTCGTTCTCCCTGCCGACCCAGTACGCGGCGTAGAGCAGCGGGCCCACCACGGACACCAGGATCACCCACAGCGGCGAGTCCGCCATCGTGCCGAGGCCGGCCCGCGTCAGCAACGGCGTGACCGCGGTCAGCGCGACCGCGAAAATGCTCACCCGCGCGGTGAACAGCGCGAACGCGAACGGGTAGCCCACCGAGAGGAACGCGTTGTAGACGTCGTCGCGGGTCAGCAGGAGCGCGCCGAACGCCAGCAAAACGACGAAGTACGAGCCGACCAGGACGCGGTGGCGCTCGCGGTTCGGGAACGCCCAGAGCATGCCCAGCAGCCAGACCGCGGTACCGCCCGCGATCGCGAGCGTGCCGGGCCAGTGCCCGGGCGGGGAGTCGTCGGACAGCCCGGCCCACAGCGTCGTCACGGCGAGCGCGACCAGCCCCACGGCGGTGAACACGGGGGCGGCGACGCGCTCGATCTTCGCGTGCGGCCCGCCGGCGGGCCCGCTGCCGCCCGGTACTACGCCCAGCATCGGCACGTCACCGGCGGGCCCGCGTCGACAGGTAGGCCACCAGCCCGAGCGCGACGACCCCGGCCAGGAACGGGTTCCGGGTGATGAAGATCAGCGCCGCGGCCGCGACCAGTGCGATCGGGATGATCCCCGGCACGAACCGCCGGGTCGGCGCGGTGGCCCCGGTCGCGGCCGTGGCACCGGCCGTGGCCAGCGCGCTCGGATACGGCGCGGGCAGGTCGTCGAACACCGGCTGGAGGTCGCGGCGGGTCTTCGCGGCGGTGACCCGCTCCGAGCGGTCCGTGAACTCGGTCAGGTTGAGCCTGCCGGTGCGGACGTGTTCGGAGAGCACCTCCATCGCTTCTTCGCGCTCGGCGTCGGACAGCCTCATGCGCGACGCGTCACCCGGCACCGGTCAGCCCCTGAAATCGCGGCGCCAGTCGCGGTGGTGGTGCCGCATCTGGCGGTGCGCGTCCCGCATCTCGCGGCGCGCCTCGTACATCGAGCTCCGCATCTCCCGATGCCAGTCGTGGCGCTCGCGGCGGCGGGCGCTGCCCCGGTCACGCCAGTCCTGGTCCCACAGGCCGCCGCCGACCATGGTGAGCACGACGGGAAGCAGGAACCACAGCCACGCGCCGGACGCCAGGAACAGGCCGACGGCGACCAGCGCCGAAACGGGTACCGCGGCCGCGGTGAGCCGCTGCACCAGCGGCCGATCCGACCACTCGGCAGGCGAGTTCGGCGCCGCGGGTGCCGGTTCGGCCACGGCCTGCTGCGGGGGCGGCGGCGGTGTGCCCGCCGCCTTCGCACCGTCGAACACCGGATGGGGCGCGGGCAGGTCGGCGAAGACCTCGGCGAGGTCGCCACGCGTCTTGCTCGCGGTGACCTTCGCCGACCGGTCGCCGTACTCGTCCAGAGTCAGCCTGCCGACGCTCATGTGCTCGCCCAGCGCCTGCAGGGCGGACTCACGGTCGGTGTCGCTGACCCGGAGCTGTTCGGAGGGGACCTCGTTCACCCCTCAATAGTAGATCCGAACGGCACCGGGTACCCGTGACATCCGTGCCGTTCGCGTCAATCCTTGATTTCGAGCAGCGCCGAGCCCTGCGTCACCGCGCTGCCGACCTCGATCGAAAGCCCGGTGACGGTGCCCGCTTTGTGTGCGGTGACCGGGTTTTCCATCTTCATCGCCTCGAGCACGGCGATCAGCGCACCGGCCTCGACCTGCTGGCCCTCTTCCACCGCGACCTTGACGATGGTGCCCTGCATCGGGGCGGTCACCGCGTCGCCGCTGACCGCGGTCTTCGCCCCGCCGCCCCGCTTGCGCGGCTTGGCCTTAGCCGCGCCGGGTGCCGCGCCGCCACCCCCGAGCGCGAGCCCGCCGGGGAGGGACACCTCGAGCCTGCGCCCGCCGACCTCGACGACCACGTTCTGGCGCGGCTCCTCTTCGCCGGCTTCCGCGCCCTCGGCGACGTACGGCTCGATCTGGTTGTCGAACTCCGTCTCGATCCAGCGCGTGTGCACCGCGAACGACTTGCCGTCACCGATGAACGCCTCGTCGCGCACGATCACGCGGTGGAACGGCAGCACCGTCGCGAGGCCGTCGGCGACCATCTCGTCGAGCGCGCGGCGGCTGCGCTCGAGCGCGTTGTCCCGGTCGGAGCCGGTCACGATCAGCTTCGCCAGCATCGAGTCGAACTGGCCGCCGATCACGCTGCCGGACTCGACCCCGGAGTCCACCCGGACGCCGGGCCCGCTCGGCGCGACGAACGAGGTCACCGTGCCCGGCGCGGGCAGGAAGCCGCGGCCCGCGTCCTCGCCGTTGATGCGGAACTCGAACGAGTGCCCGCGCGGCTCGGGGTCCTCGCTGAACCGCAGCGGCTCGCCGCGCGCGATCCGGAACATCTCGCGGACCAGGTCGATGCCCGTGGTCTCCTCGGACACCGGGTGCTCGACCTGCAGCCGCGTGTTGACCTCGAGGAACGAGATGGTGCCGTCCGTGCCGACCAGGTACTCGACCGTACCGGCGCCGGAGTACCCGGCCTCCTTGCAGATGGCCTTCGCCGAGGAGTGGATGGTGGCGCGCTGCTCGTCGGTCAGGAACGGCGCGGGCGCCTCCTCGACCAGCTTCTGGTGGCGTCGCTGCAGCGAGCAGTCGCGCGTGCCGACGACGATCGCGTTGCCGTGGTGGTCGGCCAGCACCTGCGCCTCGACGTGCCGCGGCTTGTCGAGGTAGCGCTCGACGAAGCATTCACCGCGGCCGAAGGCGGCGACCGCTTCCCGCGTCGCGGATTCGAACAGTTCCGGGATCTCTTCGATCGTGCGGGCGACCTTCAGGCCGCGCCCGCCACCGCCGAACGCGGCCTTGATCGCGACCGGGAGGCCGTGTTCCTCGGCGAACGCGACGATCTCTTCGGCGCCCTGTGCCGGTTCCTTCGTGCCGGGCACCAGCGGGGCACCCGCGCGCAGCGCGATGTGGCGCGCGGTGACCTTGTCCCCGAGGTCCCTGATCGCCGACGGGCTCGGCCCGATCCAGGTCAGGCCCGCGTCGATGACGGCCTGCGCGAAGTCCGAGTTCTCGGAGAGGAAGCCGTAACCGGGGTGCACGGAGTCGGCGCCCGAGCGCTTCGCCACGTCGAGGAGCTTGTCGATCACCAGGTAGCTCTCGGCGGCCGTGGTGCCCCCGAGCGCGAACGCTTCGTCGGCGAGGCGGACGTGCGGGGCGTCCCGGTCGGGATCGGCGTACACCGAGACGCTGGCGATGCCCGCGTCCTTGGCCGCTCTGATCACGCGCACCGCGATTTCACCGCGGTTGGCGACGAGGACCTTGGTGACCGGTCCTCCCTGGCTCGCACTGGCCTGTTCGGGCACGCCCCTTACCTCCTGTGTCGTAAGCCTCTTGGCGTCGGCGCGCACCCCAGCGCGTCGGCCTCGCCGCAGTTTACGGACACAACCCGCCGTTTGCGGTGAGAGGCGTCTCACCGCAGGGCGATTCAGGGATGCGATTCATCCGGGTTGCACCGGGTGGCGAAGGTTCTCCGGGAGCTCGGTGTCGAGGAAGATCACGTCGTAGGCCAGCCGTTCGTGGATCTTCGGCAGGTTCTCGGTGGCCAGCAACACCCACGGCTGGCCTTCACCGCAGCAGTCGACCAGCCGGTCCAGTGCGGAATAGGCGAGCAGGGCGGTGCGGCCGTCGTCCGTCCGGCGCAGCTCGACGGCGGTGTCGTCACCGCGCGCGCTCGGTCGGGCGGTCGGCACGTAGAGGACTGGGGGAAGCGAGGGATTCGTCACGTTCCCAACATAGACGTGTACGCAGTGCTACCTCGCGTTCGCTCATGTGGGTTTGGCCGTGGCGCCGGACCCACCCGCGGTGGTGGTGAAACGGCCGGCGCTCCGCGCCGGGCCCGGGGAACGCATAGGCTCTGGGCCAGGGACGACTCGGCAGGAGGAGGCGAGTTTGGCTACCGGCGGCGCACCGAGATCGATCATGGTCACCGCCGCGCTCGCCGCGCTGGTGACCGCGGGGACACTGACCGGGGTCGCCGTGCTCAGGCACCAGAGCGAGGCCCCGTCGACGCTGGGCGCGCCGGCGGCCGCCGTACCCAGCGGTGTCACCCAGTGCGGCGCCGGGTCCTGCCAGGTCGTCGCGTCACAACAGGTCGACGGCAAGACCGCCGACCTGCTCGCCGACAGCAACGGCGACAACGGGAAGCTGCGGGTCGGCGGACCCGGATCGCCCATCGTCGTCGAAACCTCCACGAGCAACCCCCGCCCGCGGCTGAACGGGGAGTCGCTGTCGTGCGTGACGGCGTCGGTCTCGGCCTGCCTCGTCCGCGGCCCCAGCCAGGACTGGCTCATCGGCCAGGTCGTCGTCAGCAGCGGAGACAACTGGCGGCCCGCCGAGGCGTCCTACCTCTCCGACGCGGGGGCGATCACCCTGCACAACGTCCTCGGCGACGACGCGCCCGAGCTGATCGTCGCCAAAAAGGCCCCCTGCGCGTCTCCGGCGGCCTGCCGGTCGGCCCCCGTCTACGCCCAGGTGTACGACCTGACCGGGACCTCGCTCGGGTGCACCCGCCAGCACCAGGCAGCCTCCGCACTCCGAGGCTGGCCGGACATCGCCCCCGTGCCGTCGGATGTTCGCAGCGAGTGCCCGTAACTCGCGTTTTCTATCGGTCGTCAGAATTTGCGCTGCCAGGGCGCGGCTCCCAGGTCGACCCGCCGGTTGGGTGCGTTGGCGCCCTGCCATCGCAAATTCAGAGGGCCCAGGGGGCCCTGCGACCGACCGAGACGCTCCCCGCCGCGCGGGGCGCGTCGGCTCGCCGGTGGGTGGCTGGGTTTTGCATGACCGCGCCTTCGGCGCGGGCCTCGCGGCACTCGGAGGGTAGGCGGGCGAGGGGGGTTTGCCTGAGTAGGTAGGCGGGTGGGTGGGTTTGCCTGGGTAGGCGGGCGAGTGGGGTTGCTGAGTAGGCGGGCGAGTGGGGTGTGGTTCGCGGGCTAAGCGCACTCGGCGGGTGCGGTGGGGCTGGCCTGCGGTTCGCGGGCTGAATGTCGGGGGCGGGCGAGTGGGCTGAGGTGGGGCGCGGAGTGCAGTTAGCGGGCTAAACGTCGCGGGGGCTTGATGGGCCCCTGGTGCGTTTAGCCCGCTAACTGTCGTGGCGGTCAGGCGGGGGAGGGGACGGTGTCGGCGGGCTTCGGGTGGGTGCCGGCGTCGTTGAGCAGGGGCGGCGGGGTGGGGGTGTTCAGCACCTCGTCGTCGAGCAGGCCTTCGCCGCGCGCGACGATGGCCGGCACCACGATCTGGCCCGCCACGTTCGTCGCGGTCCGCATCATGTCCATGATCGGGTTGACCGAGTAGATCAACGCGATGCCCAGCGCCACCTGCTGCGGGTTCAGCCCGATGAACGACGTGGTCAGCGTCAGCGCGGTCAGCCAGCCGGTGGTGCCCGCCGTCGCCAGCGCGCCGAGCACCGCGACGAACACGATCCCGACGTACTGCCAGAAGTTCAGCGAAACGCCCGAGATGTTCGCGATGAAGATCGTCGCGATCGCGGGGAACACGGCCGCGCAGCCGTCCATCTTGGTCGCGCTGGCCAGCGGCGTGGCGAACGCGGCGTACCCCGGGTCGACACCGAGGTTGACCGCGGACTGGCGGGTCAGCGGCAGGGTCGCCGAGGAGGACTGCGAAGCGAACGCGAACTGGATGGCCGTCCACGACTTCGAGAAGAACTTCGCCGGGCTGACCTTCGCCACGAACCTCAGCAGGATCGGGTACACCACGAACAGCACCAGCAGGCAGCCGACGTAGACCGCGACCGTGGTGGACAGCAGCGGGCGGAACAGCGCGTCGCCGTAGTTCGCGACCGCGGCGCCGATCAGGCCGAGGATGCCCAGCGGCGCGAGCCGCACGATCCAGCCGAGGTAGCGCTGCACGATCTCGAACACACTCGTCGTCAGGTCGACGAACGGCTTCGCCTTGTCACCGAGCGCGTACGCGGCGGAACCCAGGATCAGCGCCAGGAACAACACCTGCAGCGTGGCGCCCTCGGAGAAGGCCGAGAAGAAGTTCTCCGGGAGCAGGCCGTCGATGAACGCCTTCCACGAACCCCAGCTGTCGACGCTCTTCGCGGCCTTGTCGGTGTTCTTCGCGGTCGCCGCGATCCCGGCGCCGAGCCCGCCGCTGCCCGGGTTGAAGACCGTGCCCACCACGAGCCCGATCGCGACCGCGATCAGCGACGTGATCCCGAACCACAGCACCGTCTTGCCGCCGAGCCGGGCCGCGGTGCGCCCGCCGCCGAGCTTGCGCAGGCTGTTGATGCCCACCACGATCGCGGTGAACACCAGCGGGATGACCGCGATCTGCAGCAGCCGGGTGAAGGTCGAGCCGATCGTGTCGAGCACGTCGGACAGCCAGTCCGTTTCGGTCGTCCTGGCCAGGATGCCCAGCAGTACGCCCACGATCAGGGCGCCGATCACCGCGGCCGCGAACACGCGCGGCTTGGTGTAGGTCCGGATGAAAGACACGGGCTCTCCCCGATGCGTAAAGGTGACGTCAACTACCGAATGCGGATAACAATCGGTCAGCGCGGACTCTTCCGCATCACCCGTTCGTGTGGGATCTCTCCCAGAATGTGAGAACGGTTCAGGAAGTGGGTGGAGTCCACAGCTCGGTGACCGACACCCCGACCCGGCGCAGCAACTCCCTGGTGAGCGGCAGGCTGATCCCGATCACGCTCGACGGGTCGCCGTCGATGCCTTCGACGAACCAGCCGCCCAGCCCGTCGAGGGTGAACGCGCCCGCCACGGCGAGGGGCTCACCGGTGGCGAGGTAGGCGTCGAGTTCGGCGTCGTCCGGCTCGCCGAACCGGACCACCGTGGTGCGGGTGCCGCTCGCCTCCGCGACGATCTCGCCGTGCTCCCTGCGCAGCACGGCGTGCCCGGTCAGGAGCTCACCCGTCTTGCCGGCCATCGCGGACCAGCGCTCGCGCGCGATCTCCGGCGTGCCCGGCTTGCCGACCAGGTCACCGCCGATCGACAGCATCGAGTCGCAGCCGACAACCACGCTCGGCCCCGATTCCGGCAGCGTGCCCGCGACCGCGCGCGCCTTCGCCCCGGCGAGCGCCACGACGACGTCTTCGTGCGACGGGTCCCGCAACTCCGCCGCTACGGCGTCTTCGTCGACACCGGAAACCACGACGCTCGGTTCGATCCCGGCGGCGCGCAGCACCGCGAGCCTGGCGGGGGAAGCGGAGGCGAGTACGAAGCGCACGGCCGCGAGCGTACCGGCCACGAGTAGGCTGCTCGGCGCAGGCGGTTGCTGGTGCGTTCGTCGAACGAGGACACGGAAGAGTGGCAGCGGAAACGATCACCGTCGCGGTCATCGACGACCATCCCGTCGTGATCGCGGGCATCCGCGCCTGGTACCGCACCGCCGAGCCGCCGATCGAGGTCGTCGCGGGCGGCCCCGACCTCGGCGTCGCCGTCATCGGCCCCGGCGCGTCGGCCGACGTGGTGGTCCTCGACCTCCAGCTCTCCTCCGGCCCGCCCGCCTACCACGACCTCAAACAGCTCGTCGCGGCGCAGCGCCAGGTGATCGTCTACACCATGCGCGAGGACTCCGAAGCCGCGCTGACCTGCCTCGACATCGGCGCCGCGACCTTCCTGACCAAGGCCGAAGGCGAGAAGCACCTCGTCGCCGCGACCCACGCCGCCGCGGACGGCCGCCCCTACACCCCGCCCGCGCTCGCCGGCGCGTTCGGCGCCGACAGCGCCTCCAACCGCCCCGCGCTCGCGCCCCGCGAACTCGACGTGCTGATCGAATGGTTCCAGTCGGAGTCGAAGAGCATGGTCGCCGAAAAGCTCGGGCTGTCGGTGCGGACCGTCAACTCCTACCTCGACCGGGTGCGGATCAAGTACGCCAACGTCGGCCGCCCCGCCGCCACCAAAGCCAACCTCGTAGCCCGCGCCATCCAGGACGGCCTGGTCTCCCTGGACGACCTGTAATTTCCCCCGCCGCCGGTGCTGTTCAGGGCTGACTCGGGCTTGCGTCCCCGAAGGGAGCCTCCGGGGACGCCTGTGCCCCGCTCTCCCCGACGACGTTTAGCCCGCTAAATGCACTCCGCGCCTCACCTCCACTTCGCGCGCCTACGGCCCGCGCCGGAGGCGCCCACCCCGCTCGCCCGCCTACCCCCCGAGTGCCGCGAGGTCCGGACCGGAGGTCCGGTCATTGCCAACCCAGCCAAGCACCGGCGAGCTGACGCGCCCTGGCAGCGCGAATTCTGACGACCGATGAAGAACACAGCTAGTCCCAGGTGGGTTTGTAGGTGGCGTCCACCCAGAGGGTGGTCGGGCTGGTCAGGGTGCGGACTTCGACGTTGCGGTGCGCCGAAACGGGGACGGTGACGCCGGGGTCGTCCGCGACGACGCTGACCCTGACCTCGCCGCCCATCCGCAGCACCGTGGTGCGGGCCGCGGAGCGCGCGGCGGCGAGCGCGGTCAGCGCCGGGTCGGTCAGCGCGCGCCGCACCTCGATCGGGAGCGCGGCCGCCTTGCCCCGCACCGCGAGCTGCACCACCACGCCGTTGCGCTCGGCGACGTCGATGCACGCGCGCAGTTCGTGGATGAGCTGGTCGTCGGTGTGGTCGCTTTCCGCGAACAGCCGCCGCATCCGCGCGACCTCCACCGCGGCCAGCCGTCGCACCCCGGCCGCGGTCGGGTCCGCCGAGCCGTCGGCGATGCCGGTCAGCAACGGGATGAGGCTGCCCTGCAGATCCCCGAACCGCCGCTGCCGGTCCGAGTGCACCAGCTCGGCCGCGGTCTCTTCGGCGCGCACCCTCGCCTGCTCCGCGGTGATCGCCTGCGCCCGCTGTTCGCACACCCGCAACAAGGTGGCCGCCGAGGCGACCGTGATCTGCAGCGCGTATGTCCAAGTAGGACTGATCAGCGTCTGCGCCAGCGCACGGCCGTCCACCCCGCCGGAGAACGCCAGCATGCCGAACGTGATCGCGGCGTGCCCGCACAGGAACGCCGCGAGCGCCGACGGTGGCCTGCTCAGCAGCGCGACCACGCCGAACCAGCCGGTTTCCTGGAACGACCAGTCGGCGGGCCCTGGCGCCGAAATCCCTTCCTGGTAAGGGATTCCACTCGACACGCACACCACGAGGGTGCCGAGGACACCGGCGAGGACGACCGGCCACGGCTGGGGCTCGCCCCGCACGGCCGCGGGCACGAACAGCCCCAGCAGCACGGTGAGCAGCGCGTACGCGGCGAAGTCCGGCCACGGGTTCGCGACCGCGCTCGTCTGCGACAGCAGCACCGGCAGCGCGAGTCCGAAGTGGACAGCGCAGAGCATGAGCACACCGGCCAGTCGCATCTCGCCCGCCAGCCGGTCGCCCGCTTCGCCGGTCAGCGCCCGGTCAGTCATCGGGCCACCTGAGCAGCACCGTGGTGCCTTCGCCCGGTGCCGAGCGCACCTCCGCGGCGCCGCCGGCGCGCGTCATCCGGTGCCGCACCGAATGCCGGATCCCCCTGCGGTGGCCCGGCACCGCCGCCGGGTCGAACCCGGCGCCGCGGTCGCGGACTTCGACGACGACGATGCCGTCCTCCTCGGCCACCGCGAGTTCCGCGATCGCGGTCCCGGCGTGGCGCGCCACGTTGCGCAGTGCCTCCAACGCGGCCGACAGCAGCGCGGTCGCGGCGGGCGAGGGGAGCGGCAGCGACGACGGCATGGTCGCGTCGACGCGCAGCGGGAGGTCCGCGATCTCTTCGGCGAGCTTGGCGGCGAGGTCGATCGTCGCCGGGCCCGCCACGCCGTCACGCAGGCGTTCGAGGTCCCGCCCCGCCTGCACCCGCAGCCCGCCGACCTCGTCCGGACCGGCCGTGGCGACCATCATCAGGGTGGCGCACGCGGTGTCGTGCAGGGACGAAAGGTGCTCCGCTTCGGCGGCACGGCGCGCCTTCGCGACGTCGGCCGCCTCCTTGGCCGCGCCGGTCCTCGTCAGCACGGCGTCCACGGTGCGGCTCCTCGTCCACAGCAGCCACGAAATCATCGCCGACAACGCGGCTTCGGCGAGCATCCAGCCGCCGATCGGCAGTGCCGCGGCCCAGCGGCCGGGGGCCGTGGCGATGGCGCCGATCATGTCGGCGCCGACCAGCCCGAGCGCGACCACCGCGCCGAGCCGGGGCCCGATCGACGGCTGCAGGGTGACCACGACCGCGGACACCAGGATGCACACCCACGTGCTGCCGTGCGGGGCGTCCGCGGGCACCGTCCACGGCTGGCTCAGCGCGAGCAGCCCGGTGACGGCGAGGTCCGCGCCGGTCAGCCAGCGCGGACCTCGGCGGGCGAGCGCGGCGGCCGCGACGTTCCACGAGATCGCGGCCCCGACCGCGGCGGTGGTCGCCGGGACCTGCCCCGGCGCGGCGGCGACCACGCCGAGCAGGCCGCTCACCACGACGACGGCCACGCGGACGCGGCCGAGGATCTTGACGAACAGCCCGGAAAGCGTGCTCTCGACCGCGCCCGGTGCGTCCATCCGATCCCGCCGTCCCTCACCTCTTCGTGCACCGATCATTCCAGTGCCGCCGCGGAACGCGAAAGCGCGAGGATGTGCCGCTGACCGAACAGGGGTTGCGTGCGACGGGATGGGTGTTGCTGAATTGTGACCTGGCGCACTCGATCGTGGGCTAGTTTGTTGTGGCTCACAACATATCGGGGAAACATCCCCTCCCGAGCGATTCCGGAGGAGCCAATGCCGTCCCGCCTCCGCGTCCGAAGAAGCCGAAGGACGCCCACCCTGGTGCTCGCCAGCCTGCTCGCCGCGGGCACCGCGCTGGTACCCGCCAGCGTCTCCGCCGCGCCCGCGGTGAAGCCACCGCTGTACAAGGACGCGTCGAAGCCGGTGTTCCAGCGCGTCGACGACCTGATGCGCCGGATGAGCCTGACCGACAAGATCGCGCAGATGATGCAGGCCGAGCGCAACGCGACCACCCCGGCGTCGGCGGCGAAGCTCCGCCTCGGCTCGATCCTGTCCGGCGGCGGCTCCTCGCCGACACCGAACACCGCGGAGTCCTGGGCCGACACCTACGACGCGTACCAGCGCGCCGCGGTCGACACCCCGCTCGGCATCCCGACGATCTACGGCGTGGACGCCGTGCACGGCAACAACAACGTGTACGGCTCGACGGTGTTCCCGCACAACGTGGGCCTCGGCGCGGCGCACGACCCGGCACTGGTGCAGAAGATCGGCCGTGCCACCGCGGAAGAGGTGTCCGCGACCGGTGTCGACTGGGACTTCGCGCCGTGCCTGTGCGTGGTGCGGGACGAGCGGTGGGGCCGGTCCTACGAGTCCTTCGGCGAGAAGCCGGAGAACGCGGTCAGCAACGCGACCGTCATCAACGGCCTCCAGGGCGGTTCGCTCAACGGCCCCGCTTCGGTGCTCGCCACCGCGAAGCACTTCATCGGTGACGGCGGCACCACCGGCGGTGTCGACCAGGGCAACACCCAGATCAGCGAGAAGGAGCTGCGCGCGGTCCACCTGCCGCCGTTCTCCGAGGCGATCAAACGCGGCGTCGGCTCGTTCATGGTCAGCTTCAACAGCTGGAACGGCGTGAAGGACCACGGCAACAAGTACCTGATCACCGATCTGCTGAAGGGCGAGCTGGGCTTCACCGGTCTCGTGGTGTCGGACTGGAACGGCGTCGACCAGATCGACGGCCAGCCCGGGTTCACCCCGGCCGAGGTCACCCAGTCCGTCAACGCCGGCATCGACATGTTCATGGTGCCGTCGGACTACCAGAAGTTCATGGACTACATGAAGTCCGAGTACCAGGCGGGGCGGATCCCGATGTCCCGCATCGACGACGCGAACCGCCGCATCCTCACCAAGAAGTTCGAGCTCGGCCTGTTCGAGCGGCCGATGACCGACCGCTCGTACCTGCAGACCGTCGGCAGCAGGGAGCACCGCGCACTGGCGCGCCAGGCCGTCCGCGAATCGCAGGTGCTGCTGAAGAACGACGGCGCGCTGCCGCTGAAGAAGAACGGCAACCGGATCTTCGTGGCCGGCAAGAACGCCAACGACATGGGCAACCAGGCCGGCGGCTGGACGATCTCGTGGCAGGGGCAGAGCGGCCCGGCGATCCCGGGCAGCACGATCCTCGACGGCATCAAGGCTTCGGCGGGCAAGTCGACCAAGGTCGCCTACGACCGCGAGGCAGACGGGATCGACCAGAGCTACCAGGCCGCGGTGGTCGTGATCGGCGAGACACCGTACGCGGAAGGCCAGGGCGACCGCCCGAACGGGCTGAACCTCGACCCCGAGGACCTCGCGACGCTGGCGAAGGTGAAGGCGACCGGCGTGCCGACCGTCGCGGTGCTGGTGTCGGGCCGTCCGCTCGACGTGTCGAAGCAGCTTCCTTGGCTCAACGCGTTCGTCGCGTCGTGGCTGCCGGGGACCGCGGGTGAAGGGGTCGCCGATGTCCTCTTCGGTGACTACAAGCCGACCGGAAAGCTCGCGGTGAGCTGGCCCGCCAGCGCGACGCAGGAGCCGGTCAACGCGGGCGACGGCAAGAAACCGCTGTTCCCGTACGGATTCGGGCTGACCTACCGGAAGTAACCGGTTCGGCGCAGTGGCCCGTCGCTCGTTCGCGAGCGGCGGGCCTTCGTCGTTCCCGCGAACGCTTTCCCCGTCTCCGGCAGAGAAGTCGTAGCGGCCGGGGCGTTCGGCCTCCCGCCGGGAACGACTGGAGGCTGGGCGGTCATGGCGGTGCTGGTCGGGGTCGAACGCGCCCGGAAACCGGTCGGGAGCGCGTCTTCACGGCTCGCCGTCGGGGTCGGTGCGCTCGCGGTCGTGGTGTTCGCGCTGGCGAGCGCGCACCTGATCGACGACACCTACATCACGTTGTCCTATGCGCGGAACCTCGCCTTCCACGGCAGGTGGGGCCTGCTCGCCGACGCCACCGCCAACACCGCGACCTCGCCGCTCAACGTCCTGACGCTCGCCGCGCTGACGTTCGTGACCAGGAACGCGGTCTTCGCGGCCGGACTGTCCTTTGTGGCCTGCCAGGTGCTGACGGTGCTGGCGCTACGGCGGATCGGCGCGGCGATGGAACTGCCGCGCTGGTTCGCGCCGGTGACCGCGGCCGCGCTCATGGTGAACCCCGTGCTGCTGTCGTCGATCGGGCTGGAAGTGGCGCTCGGCGTCGCCGGGATCGGGTGGCTGCTGGTGTTCGCGCGGGAACGGCGGCCGCTCGCGCTCGGGCTGGTGACCGGCGCGCTCGCGCTCGTCCGGCTGGACCTGCTGGTCGTGGCCGCGGTGGTGGTGCTGGTGCGACGGCGGTGCTGGACGGGTGGGTGGCGGACCGCGTTCGGCACGGCGCTGGTGGCCGTGCCGTGGTTCGCGCTGAGCTGGGTCGCGCTCGGCGCCGCGGTGCCGGACACGCTGGTGATCAAGACGCAGCAGGGTGCGCAGCGGGCGTGGGGGCGGTGGGACTTCGGCAACGGCCCCGCGCTGTACTGGCGGTATTTTCCTTGGCAGGTGGTGCTTTCGTTCGCGCCGGTCGTGCTGGCGGCGGTGGCGAGTCTGGTGTGGACGGTCGCTCTGCTGCGCCGCTCGCCGGCCGCGAAGCGCACCGCGCCGTTCGCGGTGCTGGCGCTGGCGGGTGCCGCGTACTGCTTCGTCTACATCGGACTCGGAGTGCCGCCGTATCACTGGTACTACGGTCCTGGTATCGCCTGCGCCACGGTTTTCGTTTGCGCAGCGGCTTCTTCGCTGTCCGGTACCGGTGTCGTGCGGTTGCTGGCGGCTGGCCTGATCGGCGCCAGCGCGTTGGCCTACGCGGGTGGCGGGCTTCCCCGTGCTTTCGCGCCGATCACGTCGAACTACACCTCCAGCGCGCAGTACGCCGAAATCGGCAGGGCCGTCGGCGCCATCACGGGCGGCAAGGTGGTCGCGAGCGCGGGTGAGATCGGGGTGCTCGCCTACACGTGCGACTGCGCGGTGGTCGACGTGTTCTCCGACCGCGGCCGCCTCCGCGACGCGATCGCGGCCGCGAAGACGACCGCGGGCCCGGTCGTGCGGACACTGCTGGAAGTCAACTTCCACTTCCTCGAGCCCGGGGTGCCGCGGCGGGCGGACTTCCTGCTGGAGCGGCATTCCGGCGGCCCGCCGCCGGGTGCGATCGCGCACTGGAGGATCACCGCGCCGATGCTGGGCCCGGACGACCTCTACCTCCGCTTGGCTCCGTGACTCCCTGCCTTGACTGACCCTCTCTTCGCTGCCGGGGTGCCCTGAAGGTGCCCTTCAGGGACGTGACCGCTGCGGATGTGGCCCTCGCGAGCCTTTTCTCAGCCCCGCGCGCACCTGACCCGAACTCGCGCTCGTGCCCTGAAGGACGCTTTGAGGGAATCCGTTTCCGTGAAGGGCACCTTCAGGGCATCGAGGCGCGGCGTCAGCTCACCGTGGCGGGTTCGGTGGTGGGGGTGGGAGCCTGCTGCGGCGCGTGGCCGGAGGCGGTACCGCGCTTCATCGTCGCGGCGGCCACCACGCCGAGCAGCAGCACGCCGATCGGGAGCAGGAGCGAGGACTTCGCGGCGTCGGTAAGTCCATTGTGGACCACCTCGTTGGCCACGCTGCCGATCCGCGCGGCGACCTCCGCCGGGACCCCCGGCGGCAGCGCGGGCGCGGTACTGGCGCCGAACTCGTTCGCCGACGCGCCGGCGAAGCCTTCGACGAACTGCTGCCGGAACTCCGGCGGCAGCGCGCTCGACGCCTTCTCCGCCTCCGAGCTGAGCGCACCGGCGATCTGCGCCTGCAGCAGCACGCCCATCGCCGCGCTGCCGAGCACGCCGCCGACCTGGCGGGCGGTGTTGTAGATCCCCGACGCGGCACCGGCGAGCTGCCGTTCGACACCGGACATGGTGGCGTTGCTCATCGGCGCGAAGATGAAGCCCATCCCGAGCCCGGTCACGCAGAGCCCGGGGACCAGCGCCCACGGGTTCGTGTCCGGCTGGGCCTGCCAGGCGAGGACGCCGAGGCCGGCGGCCATCGCGGTGAGCCCGCCCATCATCAGGTACTTCGCGCTCATCCGGTCCGAAAGCCGTCCGGCGAGCGGTGCCGCGACACCGGAAAGCAACGACATCGGCGCGGTCAGCAGCCCGGCCATGGTGGGGGAGAGCCCGGCCACCGACTGGATGTAGATGGTGATCGGCACGAACATCCCGACCAGCCCGAACTGCAGTGCGGTGCCGGTCGCGGCGCCGGCCGAGAAGTTCCGGTTGCCGAACACGCGCAACGGGATCAGCGGTTCCTTGCGGTTGTGGCGCTGCCACAGCACGAACGCGACGAGGAGCACGACACCCGCGCCGATCATCTCGAACACGGTGATCCCGCCCGCGATGGTGCCCCAGTGGTACTGCTGCCCGTTCTGGATGCCGAACACGATGCAGAACAGGCCCGCCGCGGACAGGAAGATGCCGAGCAGGTCGAACGAGTGCGCGTGCTTCGGCTGCCAGTCCGGCACCAGCAGGAGCGTCATCACCAGGGTCACCACGCCGATCGGCACGTTGACGTAGAAGATCCACTCCCAGCCGAGGTGGTCGACCAGCACACCGCCGAGCAGCGGGCCCATGATCGAGGCGACCCCGGCAACCGCGCCCCACACGCCCATCGCGCCGCCGCGTTTCGCGGGCGGGAAGAGGTGGCCGATGAACGCGAGCGTCTGCGGGGTCATCAGCGCGGCGCCGAGCCCCTGCACCGCGCGCGCCGCGATGAGCATTTCGACGTTGCCCGAGAGCCCGCACCACAGCGACGCCGCGGTGAACACGACCAGCCCGGCGACGAACACGCGCTTCGGGCCGAAGCGGTCGCCGAGCCTGCTGGTGAACAGCATCGGCACCGCGTAGGTGAGCAGGTAGACGCTGCTGACCCAGACCACCGCGTTGAGCCCGGCGCCGAGGCCGCGCAGCATCGCCGGGATGGCGATCATCACGATGGTCGTGTCCAGCAGGATCATGAAGAAACCTAGGCACAGCGCGGAAAGCGCGGCCCACGGGTTAACCGGTCTTGTCATTTCCCTTGTCCTTGCCGGCATCCTCGTCGTGGACGAGGTGCAGATCGGTTGTCCGGTGGCGGTCGGCGTGTTGCCATTCGAGCCGCCCGGACCTGATGTCGTCGATGAGCTGTTCGGTCCAGGTCAGTTCGAACTCGGTCCGCGCGACCGTGAACCGCCAGTCCACCCAGTAGATCTCCGGGACTTCTTCGTCCTGGAGCCGCTTTTCGTACACGCGGAAGCTCGCGATCGTCGCCTTGAGCTTCATGGCGCGGTTGGTGAGCTGCTCGATCACCACGTCGGGGGCGAGGTCGTCGATGACCGCGAGCCCCGAGGCGTACTCGGGCCGCTCGTCGGCGACCGTGCCGAGGATCGCGATCCCGCGCGCGACGAAGGCGGCCCTGCCCTCGTCGGTCATCCCGTAGACGGTGCGTTCGGGCCGCCTGCCGTCACGCTGGGTGTCCACCACGCGGATGTATTCGGCGCCCAGCAGCCGGTCGACGGTGTGGTAGAGCGAGCCCGGCTTGATGTTGACCCGGTTGTCCACGCACCGGTCCCGCATGAGCTGAGCAATCTCGTACGGGTGCATCGGCTTCTCGTGCAGCAGTTCGAGCACCGCGAGGGCGAGTGGCGTCAGCTTCGGTGGGGCCATGGTCCGCGCTCCGCTCCGATGAGTCCGTGCCGTTTATTCCACGTGGACTATACGGCTCGGACTAGACGGCTGTCGATATCAGTCCCGCGGTGGTTCGGCTACGGACCGTGAAAAGGGCAGGCCTCCTCCGGGATGCGAAGGAGGCCCGCCCTGGAACGGGTGCGGATCAGCGCGTCGGCAGCGTGACCGAGCTCCGGTCGAGGTCCACGGTCACCTTCGGCAGCTTCGCCGGTGCGGCGATGGTGCTGGCGTCCGTGCCCCCGATGACGAGCCCGATCCGGTGGCCCGCCGGGAACACGTGGTCCACAGTGGACAGCCGGAAGGTCATCGTGTACGGCTGGCCCGGCGTGAGCTGGCGCGGGGTGCTGAGCGAGGCGTAGTTGGCGAGATCGGCCCAGCCCCTGGCGACGATCTGGCCGGTCACGTTCGCCTTGGTCGCCTCGGTGTCCTGGTAGCAGGCATCGTCACCGGGGCGGTTCTCGCCCCAGCACGATTCCGTGCTCAGGTTCCGGACGCCTTCGCCCTGCGCGCTGCGGATCGTCGCCGGGCCGAAGTCCACCAGCATCGCCGAAAGGTGCGCGGTCGGTGTGGACGGCGTCGCGGTCACGGTGACGCTGCCGGTGCCGGAGACCTGCTTGTCGGCGGGCAATGCGGTGGAGCTGAACAGAACCCGCGACGACGACGGGTCGCCCGGTTTGGCGATCCAGCTTTCCGCGGCGCTCCGCCCGTCGTCGGTGAAGGACTCGCGCGTCCCCGCCGGTGCCTGCGCCGAGCCCAGCACGCCGACGCCCGCGGTGCTTCCGCTGGCGGGGAAGAACTTCGTGTCGCGCACCCCGTCGGCGGGGAACGCCTTGCCGTCGGCCCACTGATCGGGACCGCGCTCGATCGAAGCCTGCGGTTCGTCCTCGACGCCGTTGCGCACGTCGAGCAGCCACCGGTCGAACCAGCGGTGCAGCGTGTCCACCCAGGCCTGGCGGCGGAAGTCGAACGGGTCGACGTGGCCGGTCTGCGACAGCCAGATCTTGCGCGGGGTGGTCGGCGGCAGCGCGTTCCACCACTGGCCGTAGTTGATCGTCTTGACGTTGTGGTCGGCCTGCCCGTGCACCACGAAGACGCTCGCCTTGACCTCGCTCGCGTCGGGCACGAAGTCGTGGCCGGCCCACATCGGGGTGAAGTCGCCGTTGGCCGGCGAGCCCGCCTTCAGCTCCTGCTGCACGGCCGCGCAGTGCGCGTGGCCCCACTGGCTTTCCTGGCTGTCGGTGAGATCGGCGATCGTGCCGCTGGTGAAGGAGACGCCGTCCGAGCGGTAGTAGTCGTACCACGAGCTGATCGCGGCGATCGGCACGATCGTGCGCAGCCCGTCGACCCCGGTCGCGGCGACGCCGTTGGCCACCGTGCCGTCCCACGACTTGCCGATCATGCCGGTGGCGCCGGTCGTCCAGTCCGCGGTGACCTTGGAGCCGCCGGTCACCGCGCTGTACCCGGCCGCGCGGCCGTTCAGCCAGTCGATCACCGACTTCGCCGACCGCACGTCACCGGGGCCGCCCGCGTCGAGGCAGCCGCGCGAACGCGAGGTGCCCGCCACGTCCACCAGCACCACCGCGTACCCGCGCGGCACGAAGTAGTTGTCGTAGAACAGCGGGTACTTCACGGCCTTCCCGGCCGAGTCGTAGGTCTTCAGCTCGCTTTCGTTGCCGCGGCCGAGCGTCTGGTAGTACGGGCTCGCGTCCATGATCACCGGGACCCGCTGGCCCCGCGCCGCCGGTTCCGACGGCCGGACGATGTCCGCGGCGACCCGGTCCGGCTTGCCGTCGCGGTCGAGATCGGTGCCGGTCTCCACCCACACCGACTCCCTGATCGCGGCGGCGGCCGAGAACACCGGCTGCGTGACGCCGTCCTTCACCTGGAACGCCGGTGGTTTCTGCGCGTTCGCGGGCACCGTGCCCGCTATGGCCAGCAACGCGGTGAACACCACGAGCAGCAGTGACCTGCGGGACATGCTTCGAACCCCCGTGCGGTGAGCCGGTCCGGACAGCCCACCGTAGATCCGCGCGCTCCGGCGGCGGCACAGCCGAAAGTCTGGACTGGGACCGGGCGCCTGCTGGGAAAGCCGCGCCCTGCTGCGGTGGGCCCACCTGCGGACGCTGGAAACCTCCGGACGCCACCCTCGAACAGCCCGCGGACGACGTTCAGCCCGCTAAACGTCGAGGCCGGTGGCGCCGTCGATCTGCTCGCGGAGGATGTCGGCGTGCCCGGCGTGGCGGGCGGTCTCCTCGATCAGGTGCGTGTAGATCCAGCGCAGCGACACGTCACCGCGGCGCGGATGGCGGCCGATGTCGTCCAGGTCGTAGCGCGCCGCGGTCTCGCGGGAGCGTTCGCACTGGGCGTCGTAGTCGGCGAGCAGCCCGTCGACCGTGTCCTCCGGCGCCATCCGCAGGTCACCGTCGAGGTCGTCCGGCGTCGACGGGCTCTGCGGAAGCTGCTCGGCGGGGATACCGGCCAGCACCTGCTGGAGCCAGCCCTGCTCGACCCAGCGCAGGTGCTTGACCAGCCCGCCGACCGTGGTCCCCGACGGCACCGTGCTGCGGCGGGCGTCGGATTCGGACAGTCCTTCGAGCTTGCCGCGCAGGATCGCGCGGTAGGTGTCGAGGAACGCTTCGAGGGTTTCCCGCTCGCCCGCCGTGGTCGTCTTGGTCGCCTTCGCGAGCGCGTCCGTCACCGCGGCAGGCCCGATGCTCGCCAGGAACCGGGGCCGGGGTGGTGCGGCGCGCGGACGAGCGCCGCGCGGTCCGCCCACGCGGACCGGCGGCGCGGCTTGTCCGGTTCCGGCGCGGCGGAGGCGGCCGCCGCGATGACGGCGGTCAGCGCGGCGAGTTCGGCGTCGTCCGGCGTGCCCCGGACGACCCGCAGCAGCGGGCGCGGGGTCTCTGTTTCTTCGGCTTCGGCGCTCACAGGGGAATGTTCCCGTGCTTCTTGGGCGGCATGGTCTCGCGCTTTTCCCGCAGGAGGTTCAGCGCGCGCGCCACGTGGCCGCGGGTGTGGGCGGGCACGATCACCGAGTCGACGTAACCCCGCTCGGCCGCTTCGTACGGGTTCAGCAGCGTGTCCTCGTACTCTCCGATCAGTTCGGCCCGCAGCGCTTCGACGTCCTTGCCCTCGTCGGCGGCGGCCTTGAGCGTCTTGCGGTACACGATGTTCGCCGCGCCCTGCGCGCCCATCACGGCGACCTGCGCGGTCGGCCACGCCAGGTTCAGGTCCGCGCCGAGGTGCTTCGAGCCCATCACGTCGTACGCGCCGCCGTAGGCCTTGCGCGTGATGATGGTGATCTTCGGGACGGTCGCCTCGGCGTAGGCGTAGATCAGCTTCGCGCCGCGCCGGATGATGCCGTTCCACTCCTGGTCGGTGCCGGGGAGGAAGCCGGGCACGTCGACGAAGGTCAGCACCGGCACGTTGAACGCGTCGCAGGTGCGGACGAACCTGGCGGCCTTCTCCGACGCGTCGATGTCGAGGCAGCCGGCGAACTGGGTCGGCTGGTTCGCGACGATGCCGACGCTGTGCCCGTCGACCCGGCCGAACCCGACGATCACGTTCGGCGCGAACAGTTCCTGCACCTCGAGGAACTCACCGTCGTCGAGGACGCGGGTGATCACCTCGTGCATGTCGTAGGGCTGGTTCGGCGAGTCCGGGATGAGCGTGTCCAGCTCGCGGTCGGTCTCGCTCGCCTCTTCGAAGAAGCCCGCGGGCTCAGCGGGCGTGTCGAACACCGGCGGCTCGGCGAGGTTGTTCTCCGGCAGGAACGACAGCAGCTCCTTGACGTAGGAGATGGCGTCCTCTTCGTCGGCGCCGAGGTAGTGCGCGTTGCCCGACTTCGTGTTGTGCGTCCGCGCGCCGCCGAGCTCCTCGAAGGTGACCTCTTCGCCGGTCACCGTCTTCACCACGTCGGGGCCGGTGATGAACATGTGGGAGGTCTTGTCGACCATCACCACGAAGTCGGTGAGCGCGGGGGAGTAGACGTGCCCGCCCGCGTTCGCGCCCATGATCAGCGAGATCTGCGGCACCACCCCGGAGGCCCGCACGTTGCGGGTGAAGATCTCGCCGTAGAGCCCGAGCGAGACGACGCCCTCCTGGATGCGCGCGCCGCCGCCCTCGTTGATGCCGACGATCGGCCTGCCGGTCTTGATCGCCAGGTCCATCACCTTGACGATCTTCTCGCCGTACACCTCGCCGAGCGACCCGCCGAACACCGTGACGTCCTGGCTGAACACGCACACCGGACGGCCGTCGACGGTGCCGTAACCGGACACCACGCCGTCGCCGTACGGCCGGTTCTTCTCCTGGCCGAAGTTGGTCGAACGGTGCCGGGCCAGCTCGTCCAGCTCGACGAACGACCCGGGATCGAGCAGCAGGTCGATCCGCTCGCGCGCGGTCTTCTTGCCCTTGGCGTGCTGGCGCTCCACCGCGCGGGCCGAACCCGCGTGCACCGCCTCGTCGTAGCGGCGGTACAGGTCGGCCAGCTTGCCGGCCGTGGTGTGGATGTCCGGCTCTTCCTCCGGCGGCGTTCCGATCGGCTCCGTGGCGCTGCTCATGGACGGGGAGCTTATCCAGGGACGGCGGTTCTCACAGGTGTGACGTCGGGAACGTCACCGGGGAGAGGGGGAAACACTGGGGGTGCGCCTCCGTGCGCCCCGGCTATCCTGCGGCCATGGCCGTACCCCTCAACGACGCGGTCCGCGCGCTGGTCGACGGACGCAACTACGCCACGCTCGCGACCCTCGACCCGGGCGGCGGCCCGCAGACCTCCGCGATGTGGGTCGGCAGGGACGGCGACGACCTGCTGTTCTCCACCATCGCCGGGCGCCGCAAGGAGCGGAACATCCGCCGCGACCCCCGCGTCAGCGTCACGATCATGGACCGCGCCGATCCCGAGCGGTACACCGAGGTCAGGGGGCTCGCGCGGATCAGCGCCGAGGGTGGCCGCGCGCTCGACGAACAGCTCTCGTGGAAGTACGACGGCAAACCGGCAGGCGAAGACGCGCCCGGTGCCCAGCGGGTCGTGGTGCGGGTGACTCCGATGAGGGTCACCGGACGGCTGTAGCTCCGCAGGGTCCCCGCCCGCCGACGACGTTTAGCCCGCGAACCGCAGGCCAGCCCCACCGCACCCGCCGAGTGCGCTTAGCCCGCGAACCACACCCCCCAACCCGCCCCCCACCCCCACTCGCCCACCTACTCAGCAAACCCACTCGCCCGCCTACCCAGGCAAACCCCCTCGCCCGCCTACCCTCCGAGTGCCGCGAGGCCCCCGCCGCAGGGGGCG